>JADYZL010000414.1 GCA_020853155.1 Bryobacterales bacterium | reverse complement strand
GGGCGACGATCTCCTGCAAGACGTCGGGAACATTTCGCGCCATATCTGAACTCAAAGGGTAGCATGGCGGGCGTTCGGGAGCGTGCCCGCCGGAGGGAGACCGGCTCTGCCGCGGTCTCACTCCCCGTCCGGAGACTGCTTCCGTTTCCACAGTTCCTGCGACGGAATGCGCAGTGCGCGATTGAACTTGCTAGAAGCGTTTTCCCACGCAATGGACGCCGTCAACTCAAGGATCTGCTCTTCATCGTAATGGGCTCGCAGTTCGGCGAACAGGGCGTCGTCCACGTCCCGGTCACTCAGCGTGATGGCGTCGGCGTATCGCAGCGCGACACGCTCCGCGGGGGAGTAGTGCGGCGAAGTTGCGTACTCCGGCAGGGCGAGGATCTTCTCGTCCGAAACGCCAAGTTCGCTGCTCACGGCAGCGTTGATGTCCTGTCAAAACACGCAGCCGTTGTGGGAGGCCACTCTTCGGTTCGAGAGGGCGAGGAGCGCGGCATCCACCTTTCCGGAGGAACCCAGCGCTTTCCACATGCCGCGAACGGCGACGTAGAGCGCGGGATTCCGCGCGTAGATCGGATACGGAAACAAGGGCGCTCCCCAGCGCTTCTCCTGCGCCTCCAGATCTTTTCGCACGCGGTCTTCCGCCTGCGCGACGGGGATTCCTTGAATGCGAGCCATCGCTGCTCCTTTCTGTCATGAGAATGTGGGCGTTCGCCCGGAGGTTCAATTCCTTGTGCGGCAGCCTCAGACCCGCAAGAACCAGCGTTTGCGATAGAGGAACCACAGCAACAGCCAGAAACACGCGAGTTCGACGAGGCGCAGCACGAGCATCCAGCCCGCGTCGATCGAGTTCGGCACGTAGCCCATCCAGCGCAATACCATGTTGAGATTGATCAGGCCCCGGAGGACATAAATCAGGATTGCGTTCGCGCCGATGACCAGGAAGAAAAAGGACCATCGCTTGTAGCCCTTCACATCGATGATCCAGTAGAAGAGCGCCATGAGCAGCAGGCTCCACCCGCCTGCGTAGAGGACGAAGGAACTGCTCCAGATGTTCTTGATGATGGGGAACCAGATTCCCCATGCGGCCCCCACCCCAAGGCTTACGATGCCCGCCGCAGCAAGGCCGATGGCCTTCTTTACCGGCTCCCGGCCGGAACGCAGCCACCAGCCGGCGAGCGCCCCCAGCAGGGTTGTCGCAATGGCGGGAATCGTGGAAAGCAGCCCTTCATTGTCTCCGAACTCATAGCAGCAAAACGGTTTCGGTACGATCAGACGGTCAACGTATCCGCTCAGGTTTCCGGCTGGGGAAAGATCGCCCGCACCCACGCCGGGCACGGGGATGAGCGTCATGATCGCCCAATACCCCAGCAGGATGGCGGCGGTGATGATCGCCTGCCCGCGCACCTTGAAGTTGATTACGACAATCGCCGCAAAGAAGTAACAGATCGCGATGCGCTGCAGCACGCCGGGGATGCGCAGCTCATGCAAGCCTTCCCGGAATAGGCCGTTGTAAACGAGGCCAAGAAAGAAGAGCAGCGCGAGCCGCCGGAGCGCGCGCCAGTAGAGATGCAGTTTGTCGCTGCCCTCCTCCGCGTGCCGGCCCATCGAGAACGGAAGCACGACGCCCACGAGAAAGAGGAACAAAGGGAAGATCAAGTCGTAAAAGCGAAAGCCCGCCCAGGCGACGTGTTCGAATTGCCCGTCGAGCGCGGCCACCGCTGGCAGGGGAACCAGGGCATACAGGCTATGCACCAGGCCTTCTCCTCCCTTGATCCAGAACATGTCAAATCCGCGCAGCGCGTCGACCGACGTTACACGTTCCGCTTTCCCCTTCGGGCTTCCCTGGTTCTTTTCCACGCCTCCGCCTTTCGCTATGAATTCTACGCGCATCCGAAGCGCGCGCGCCAGCGAATGATTGCACGAGAGTACCGGGCCGGTTCCGGCGAGTTCGGCCGGCGGCGATAATAGACAAGGGCAAGATGGAGAACCAGAAACCGATTCGCGTGGTGGTGCGGCCTTCCGTGTGGCAGTTGCTGCGGCAGATCGGCGGCAATCTTCTGCACTGGGTGGGCGGGCAGATGCTGATCGCATTTCTGCTCACGATTTGTTACGCGGTGGGGTTCGCGCTTGCCGGGCTGCCGTGGTGGCCGCTCTTCGCGATCGCCAACGGATTCTTTCACCTCATCCCGATGATGGGTGCGGCGCTCGGGTTGATTCTGCCGTTTCTCGGATGGCTGTTGCTGACCAACGGCGACCCGTATACGCTGCTTTGGATCGTGCTGGTCTATGCTCTGGTGCAGGGTTTTGAAGGCTTCTATCTCACGCCGAAAATTCTCGGCTATAAGTTGGGGTTGAAGCCGTTTCTTGTCTTTCTTGCGGTAGTGCTGGGCAGTTCCCTATTCGGGTTCCTCGGCGCTTTCTTCGCGGCGCCCGTGATGGCGGTGGCGATGACCATTTGGCGGTGGTGGTACAACTACCGCTCAGCGTAGCGGACGGGCGGCGATCAGTTGCCGCCCCATTTCAGCTTGTCCCGCAGTACGTCGAAGAAGTGCTTGTTCGGCGGGGCCACCAGGCGCACCACGCGTTCGGACCGGCGGCATACGACGCGGTCCCCCGGTTCGAGCGTCTGCCCCACCTGACCGTCGATGGTGAGCCAGACGCCATCGCTGCGGGAGTTCAGCGTCAGTTCGAGCACGCTCGAATCCGGCACCACGACGGGACGGTTGGTGAGGATGTGCGGGCAGATAGGCGTGAGGCAGAAGCACTCCACGGTGGGATAAATGATAGGCCCTCCCGCCGAGAGGGAATATGCCGTGGAACCCGTGGGCGTGCTGATGATGACGCCATCCGCCTTGTAGCCGCACATGTGGCTTTCATCCACGCGCAGATCGAATTCCACCATGCGGGCAAGGGAGGCATTCGTCACCACGACATCGTTCAGCGCTTCGAAACTGGCCACCAGGTCTTCCCCGCGATAGAGCCCGCAATGCAGCAATCGGCGCCGGGATTCGCGATACTGGCCGCGCAGCACGCGCTCAAGCTCCTCCATGACGCACTCGGCGGGGATGGCCGAGAGAAAGCCGAGTCGCCCGAGGTTCACGGGAAAAATCAGTACCTCTCGGCCCATGACGGCGCGCGTGACGGCGAGCAGGGTACCGTCGCCGCCCAGCGAAATCAACAGGTCGCAGCCCTCCGGGACTTCGGATGCGGGGAGGCCGCCCTGTTCACCCAAATAGCCGGCCGTGACGCGATCCAGCCGCAGCGTGAGGCCGCGCGAGCGCATCCAGTGGACCATCTTGGGAACCCACTTCTCGCTGGCCTCCACGTTCGGTTTGGCGATGAGGCCGATGGTCCGCGGTTCAATCGGAGGAAGTGTCATGACAGATGCTCCGCAAAGAGCAGAAATTCCTTGTTCCCTTTGGCGCCCAGAATCGGGCTTGGGGCGAGCCGGGTAGCAAAGCCCAACGCACGCACTGCAGCTTCCACCTTCGCACACACTTCGGCTTGAAGCACGGGATCTTTCACGATGCCGCCCTTGCCCACCTGTTCCCGGCCCACTTCGAACTGCGGCTTCACCAGCAATACCATACGTCCGCCCGGTTTCAGCAGCGGCGGCAACGCGGGCAGAATCAGCAGGATGGAGATAAAGCTCACGTCGGAAACGATCAGATCCACCGGCTCGGGCAGCAAGTCCGGTTGCAGATGCCGCGCGTTCACCCCCTCATGCGCCACGACGCGCGGATGCTGGCGGATGCGCCAATCCAGTTGGTTGTGGCCCACGTCGATCGCGTAGACGCGGGCGGCCCCGCGCTGCAAGAGGCAATCGGTAAATCCCCCGGTGGAGGCGCCGACATCGAGGCAAATCATCCCGGTGGGATCAATGCCGAACGCGGTGAGCGCACCTTCCATTTTTAGGCCGCCGCGGCTGACATAGGCGGGTTTGCCCGCTACCTCAATCCGGGCATCTCCGCTCACCGGGTGACCCGCTTTCAGCGCTTTCAGCCCATCCACCATCACTTCGCCGGCCAGGATCATGGCCTGCGCCTTCTCGCGGCTAGTGGCGAGGTTGCGCTCCACAAGCAGGACATCGAGACGCCCGCGCGGCTGCCGTTTCTCCTTGGGCTGCCTTGCATCCGCCATGGCTCAGGTGGTGCGTTCGACGATGAGCGCGGCCAGCGCGCGCAACCCTTCCGCCTGATCGCCGAATGCGGAGAGTGCTTCATAGGCGGCCGCCTTTTCCGTGGCCGCCATGCGCTTCGAAGCGTCGAGGCCGTAAACGGCGGGGAAAGTGATCTTCTCCTGCGCGGCATCCTTGCCGGCGGTCTTGCCGAGTTGCTCGCTCGATTGCTCCACATCGAGGATGTCGTCCACGATCTGGAAGGCGAGGCCCACGTGCTCGCCGAAACGGCTGAGCGCGTCGAGTTCCG
>JADYZL010000413.1 GCA_020853155.1 Bryobacterales bacterium | reverse complement strand
TCTTCTATCTGGCGCTGGGGGAGACGGATGAATGGGCGCATGGCGGGCGCTACGATCTCTATCTGAACGCTGCCAACCGCGTGGACACGTACATTGAGGAACTATGGAATCTGGCGCAATCCATGGAGCAGTATCGCGGAAAAACTACGCTGATTCTGGCGGTGGACCATGGGCGCGGCGCGCAGGGCGATTCCTGGAAAGGCCACGGCCAGAAGATCCCGGAATCGAAGTATGTCTGGCTGGGGGTGATGGGTCCGGATACACCGCCGCTCGGGGAGCGCGCTTCCACGCAGCCGGTGACGCAGAACCAGATCGCGGCTACTCTGGCGGCGCTGTTAGGCGAAGATTACCATGGTGCATTCCCGAAAACAGGCAAGCCCATTGCCGAGGTCTTGAGGCGCTAAGAACGGCGGCAGGCTACGCCCAGCGTACCTTGTAGACACGCTCGCCGGGGCTTGCGATGCTTCCCCCGGGATGGAGAAACCGGATCCGAAAGCTCCACCAGACACCTTTGCCTTCGTCCGGCTTGACGTAAGCGATGCGGCCGGTTGGCGGGTGGAGGCTCACGCACTTCACATCCAATTCCCGGCCAAGAATCGGATGATCCGCGAAGGTCCGCGCCGCCTTATCAAACAGGTAGACGCCGCCCTGCGAGGTCACGATCAACTCGTTCTCCTTCGCGCCGGGCGAGAGTTCGTGGCCGCCGCGGGTAGGCAATGCTGTGCGATGCAGCAGCTTCAGCGAGGCGTTCGCCGCACCGCCGTGATGGAACGCATATTCTTCCACATGGCCCATGCCGACGGCATAGAGCGTCTCCCGCTTCTCATCCCAAACAACGCCGTGCGCGGATTCGAGGGGCGTGCGAAAGAGGGCGCGCTCACTCGTGGAACGATGAAACAGCACGAGCGCATTGCCCTCCGCGGAAACCGAAGCCGCAACCACCACGTGCCCGCCCGGCAGCATGCAAGCCGAGTGCGCATTCGCGACATGTGCGTAGAACTTCGTTGCAAGGCTCGCTCGTTCGTAGATCGCGACGCCGCCGCTCGAAGCGGTCACCAACACGTGCGTCCCACCGTCGATCGGCTTGCAATCGTCGGTGGTTGCGAACCGCTTCTCCACGTAGCTCGCGGGAAGCCCTTTGCTCTCGCCGGGCCGCCACACGCGGACCTCTCCCCAGCGTGGGTTCTCCGCCGTTCCTGCCAGTTCCGCATCGTAGACGACGTTTCCCCCGCACACCAGCAGCCGGGGCGGCTTCGCGGCGCCTCGCAGGGAGAGCGCGGAGGATGCCGCAAGCGCCGTAACGAAGCTTCGGCGGGAGAGTTCTGGAATCGGCATTCGATTGCTCCTTGCTTGCCTGTGCGCTTCCACTGTATCAATCGCGCCGTAGTGGAAATGCGCCGGCTGGAGCCGCACAGGATTCTCACAGCGGGCGTCAGCTGCCCGTAGAGGAATAATTCCGGACCCCGCGATTCCAGACGAGGACGGCCAGAGCGAGAAAGCACGCCGTGACGACGGGAAGCAGCCACGCGAACAGCAGCATGCCTTCCTTGCCAAGCAGGTAAGCCACGGGGTAAAAGCCCGCGAAACCGAAGGGGATCACCCAGCTCAACATCAGCTTGATCGGCGTGCCATAAATGTCGAGTGGGTAGCGCCCGAAGGCCATCATATTGTAGATCGGCGGAATGATGCCGACGCGATCTTCCATCCAGAAACTCACCGCCGTCAGCGAGAGGAAGATGGCCAGATAGAGCGTGGCTCCCAGCACCGTGAAGACAATGGCGAGCAGCCAGAATCGAAGATCGAGGGCGATGCCCACCTTGGGCGCGGTGGCCCACAGAACGGCGAGGCCCAACGCCGTATCCCCCAACGCCTCGATGCGGAACTGCTCAAACAGGATCTGAACCAGCGTATGCACAGGCCGCAAAAGCACGCGGTCAAACTTCCCCTGGACGATATAGACCTCGCTGAAGAAGTAGAGATTGATGCTCAGCAGGTTGAAGAGCGAGAGCGGCAGCAACCCGAAGCCGTAGAGGAACAGGATCTCGTCGAAGCTCCAGCCATGAATGAGCGGGGCGCGATGGAAGATGAGATACACGGCGGCGATTCCGGCCACCGCGCCGAACATGGTGGTGATGACGGAGGTAAGGAAATCTCCGCGATAGGCCAGGCGGACCTTCGAGTATTGAACGAAGTATTGCCAGATAAGCGATAGAGTCCGCATAAGTTGGCTATCCTCCGTGAATCGTCATGTGCTTCGTCATCGATTTCCAGAAAATCGAACCGGTGGCGATGAGCGCAAACACCCAAACCCAGGTAACACCCAGCGCCAGCCAGGCTTCCGCTCCGCTGAGTTTGCCGAGATAGAGCATCAGCGGCGTATACACAATGTGCTGAAAGGGGAGCCACTCGCTGAGTTCCCGAAAGGGCGAGGGGAAGATGGAGATGGGGACGATGAGGCCGCTGAGCAAATCCATCACGTAGAATTTGGCGCGAAGCAACCCAAGGATGCTCTTCATCTTCACGGCGAACCCGCCGACGATGAAGTTGATGGCGCTCACGAGCAGGATGCTCCCGAGCAGCGCCAGCGAGAATTGCGCGAACGCGAGTGAATTCGCGGGCAGATGCAGGCGATAGACCGCGAAGAGCACCATCGCCGAGGGGATGGTGAGCATGATGAGGCGGAACACGGATTCCCCGAGAGCGCGGGCGAGCGTGGCTGCCTGCAAATCGATGGGCTTCAAGAGCGCGGACGTGATCTTCCCCTCAATGATCTCCTGCGAGATTTGCACATCGATGTTGTTGAAGTAGAGCGAACGGATGATCCACGCAATGGAGACATAGGTGAGCATCTCATCGAAGGAGAGGCCCGCGAAGCCAGGGTCCGCCGCATAGATGGCGCGCCAGATGAAGTAGTAAACCGTGACGTTAATGAAGTAGGTGAGGATGCCCGTGTAATAGCGCAGGCGGAAGGCGAGCATATTGACGAAGCCGATCTTGCCGAACTCCACCAGCGCGGGGAAATTGGTCCAACCGGCGAGCGTCATGGCCGCGCATTCTCCGGCGTGCCGTGGGCGTCGTCGTGCAGCGCTTCCCCGGTGTAAATGCGCCGCACCACTTCCTCAATGGGCTGCTCTTCCATGGTGAGGTCGAGCACCTGCACCTCATTCACGATGCGCCGGATGAGTTCGGCGGGCTGCACCTCTTCCCGCCGGAAGCGCAGCCGGTAACTGAGTTCATCCACCCGTTCCACGCCTACGCCCTCCATGGAGAACACGGCAAGCTGGGCGGCCTGATCCCGGTCCCGCAGGTCCACCTTCAGCGTGCTCTCTTCCCACAGCATGCGCTTGAGTTCCGGGAGGCCTCCATCGTAGAGAACCCTGCCATGGTCAATGATCATCAGGCGGTGGCAGAGTTCCTCGATGTCCGAAAGGTCATGGGTGGTGAGGAGCATCGTGGTGCCATTCTCGCGGTTCACTTCCTTGAGAAAGGTGCGGATGCTTTCCTTGGCGACGATATCGAGGCCGATGGTAGGCTCATCGAGAAAGAGCAGCGGCGGGTTGTGCAGTAGCGCGGCGGCGACATCGCAGCGCATCCGCTCGCCGAGGGAGAGCTTACGCACCGGGGTGTGTAAATAGCGCTTAAGCTCCAGCACCTCGTCGAACTTCGAGAGGCGGTGCTCATACTCGGCCTGGGGAATTTCGTAGATCTTCTGGAGCAGCCGGAAACTTTCGACGACGCCGATATCCCACCAGAGCTGCGTGCGCTGGCCGAAGACCACGCCGATCGTACGGGCGTAGCGGGTGCGCTCCCGCCAGGGGCTGAAGCCGTTGGCGGCGATGCGCCCGGAGCTTGGCACCAGAATGCCCGTGAGCATTTTGATGGAAGTGGATTTGCCCGCGCCGTTGGGGCCGATGTAGCCCACCATCTCGCCTTGGCCGATGGAAAAGCTTACGTTGTCCACGGCCCGGAAATTGCGGTAGCGGCGGGAATAGAGGTCCTGAATTGCGCCCCAGACGCCTTCCCGGCGGTCAAAGGTGCGAAAATCCTTCACCAGATTCTCAACCTCGACGACGGGGGGCATTGCTCTTGAGTTTAGCACCGGGCCTTCGCGGCCCTCGCCCGCGAACGGGAATGCTACGCTGTGGATGCGATGCAAGGGAAAGTGCTTCAAGTGAACATCTCGCCGGGGGGCGTGCCAAAGCGGCCCATTCCCGAAGGCCGCCTCGGCGCCGAGGGCTTTGACGGCGACCGCTGGAATCATCCGGAATACCACGGAGGCCCGTTGAAAGCGGTGCTTCTGATGAGCATCGAGGTGCTCGACGATCTGCGCGCCCAGGGCTTCCCGGTATTCGCGGGCGCAACCGGCGAGAACCTCACGACCGAAGGGCTCGTCTACAGCCAGATCCGCTTCGGAGACCGGCTGCGCGTGGGCGATGCGCTGATCGAGATCACGAGAATGCGGCGGCCTTGCGAAACGCTCAGCGTTTACGGAACGGGAATCCAGGCGGCAATCTACGATGAGCGGGTGAAGGCCGGGGACCCCGCTTCGCCCAGATGGGGAAAGAGCGGCTTCTACGCCAAGGTACTGGAGCCCGGCAGGGTGCGCCCGAACGATATAATCAGCGTCGAACACATGACCGCTCGCGAGGAGCAATCGGAACAGATGCGTGTTCGCGAGAATGAGGCCGGGCGCTCCAATGCGGTAGGAAGCATAGCCAAACCGCAAGGGGCATAAGTTTACGATGCAAGCCTTTCTTTCCCGAGTAGCGTTCCGGGATGTAGAACGCGCGAGCCGAACGACAGAGGCCCTCAGCCACTTCCTGGGAACGGAAGTGACGAGGAAGCTGCAAGCTCTGGTGCTGAGTTCGCCGGACCCGGACCAGACGCTTCATTACCTGGATCGTCTGCTCGAAGATCGCCCGGAAGCGCTGCTCCGCCTCGGCACCTCCCCGGCCGGCTTGCAGGCGATGATCGCCGTATTCGGGAACAGCCGCTTTCTCTCCGAGGCGATTGTCCGGAACCCGGAGTGGCTGGAAGAACTGCTCCACACGCACGACCTCGATTCCGTGCTCACCGCGGATCAGTTGGAATGGCGGCTCGAGAACTTTCTCAATACGGAAACCTCCGGCCCGCCCTCCGCGGAATTGCTGGCCCGCTTCCGCCGCCGCCAGTTGCTGCGCATCGTGCTCAAGGACGTGTACGAATTGGCGGGCGTGGCGGAAGTGACCGAAGAGCTTTCGAACCTGGCCGACGCCATCCTGCGGGTCTCCTATCAGCGCATCTTTCGCGAACTCGAGCGCCGCTTCGGCACGCCCACCATCACCGGCGAGAACGGCGAAACGCAGCCCTGCGGCATGTGCGTGATGGCTTTGGGAAAGCTCGGCGGAAGGGAGCTGAACTACTCCTCCGACATTGACCTGATGTTCTTCTATCGCGGCACGGGCGAGACGAACGGGGCAAAATCGATCTCAAACAAGGAGTTCTTCCAGAAACTCAGCCACCTGCTCTGCGACACGCTCTCGACCTACACCGCCGAAGGAATGTGCTACCGGGTGGACCTGCGCCTTCGCCCTGAAGGGAGCATCGGCGAAATCTGCATCTCGCTGGATGCCGCGCAGAAATACTACAAGAACCGCGCCCGCGATTGGGAACTGCAAATGCTCCTGAAGGCGCGCACGGCGGCGGGAGACACGGAGTTGGGCGCGGAGTTCCTGGAGTATGTTTCCCCGCTGATCTATTCCACCACGCTCGATTTCAGCAAAGTGGAAGCGG
>JADYZL010000412.1 GCA_020853155.1 Bryobacterales bacterium | reverse complement strand
CCGGCGCCATGCGGCGGCTCCATTCGGGGCCATCGCCGTGGCCGTTCCATTCCTCCTCCGGCCGCGACTTGCGGACGAGGGAGTAGGCCTCGTTATGCGCGATGCGAAACAACCAATAGGAAAAGCGATCCGCGTCCTGAAGGCTCCGGATCTTCTGGTATGCCTTCAGGAACACTTCCTGGCTGACATCCATGGCGTCCTCGCGGTCGCCAAGAATGCGCAGCAGGTAGTTGAATATCCGCTTCTCCCACCGCTCGATGAGCCGGTTAAACGGCTCCACGTCGCCTCGCTGCGCAGCGAGGACAAGGTCTTTGTCTTCGGCTACGCGTGGGATCAAACTATCGGCTCCATGGGATAAGACGGCCCGGGCCGCCAAAAAGACGGGCGGGCTTTTCTTGAGTCTAACGCCAAAACAAATTCGAGAGAAATGAATGGAGAGGGGCTTCGGGGCGGTGGATGAGTTAGAAATCCCGCATCACGACGAAATCCGGCAGGGATTGGAGGGCGCGCTGGGCGGCGGATTCGGGGAACTGGCCGATCAGGATGCCGGCCTTGGCGGCATACTCGGCGGCGGCTTGCCGGGCGAACTCGATGCCGCTGTGGTTGTGGACGATCTCCAGCACCCGATGGAACGGCACGGCGCTGTAGCTGCGCTCGGCGAGGACGCGCTCGACATCGGCGCGCTCCGCCGGCGTCGCCTGCTCCACGGCATAAAGGAGAGGAAGCGTCAGCTTGCCTTCGCGCAGGTCGCTGCCGACGGGTTTGCCGAGGGTCTCTTCCGTGGAGGTGAAATCGAGGATATCGTCGACGAGTTGGAAGGCCATGCCGAGATTCCAGGCAAACTTGCCGAGACGGGCCTCTTCTTCGTCCGTGGCGTTGCCGGCGCAAGCGCCCAGGCGGGCACAGGCGGAGAACAGGCTGGCCGTCTTGCGGTCTACCAATTCGAGATACTCGCCGCGCTCGACGATCTTGCCGAGCAAGCGGGCCTGGAGCAATTCCCCCTCCACCATCCGTTGCGTGAGGCTGATGAGGAGGTCGAGCAGGTGGAAATTCCGCATATCGAGCGCGATCCGGAACGCCTGCATGTAGAGCCAGTCTCCGGAGAGCACGCTGGTCTGGTTGCCCCAGAGCGCATTGGTGGAGGCTCGGCCGCGGCGGGTCTCCGCCTCATCGATCACGTCGTCGTGGATGAGCGTGGCGGTATGGATCAGTTCCACAATGGCGGCTAGACGCACGCTGGTTTGCGGATCGCGATTCGCGAACAACTTGGCCGTCAGCAGCACCAGCGTGGGGCGCAGCCGCTTGCCTCCGCTCGATTGCAGGTGCCCGGCGATGCGCGTGACGGCCGGTTCCGACGCGACGGACTCCGCGCGGAACTCCTCTTCCACCCGGTGAAGGTCGCCGGCTACCAACTCGAAGACTTCCCTAGCCGATAACGTGCGGCTAAGATCACTGCTCATGCTCATGAAGCGAAATCCTAGTTTACTGATTCGCCAACTTTCGGGCAAAGACCATCTCCCGGAAGTTCCGGGACGTGGCCTCCCGCACGGTCTCCAGGGAAGCGCCTTTTACCTCGGCCAGCTTCCGGGCGGTGTGAATGAGATACGCGGGTTCGTTGCGCTTTCCGCGAAATGGGACCGGGGCGAGATAGGGCGCGTCTGTCTCTAACACGATGCGATTCAACGGGGTAGCCGCCACGGCAGCCCGCAACGCTTCTGCCCTTGGGAACGTGAGCACGCCGCCGATACCGAGATGGAACCCGAACGCCAGAGCCTCTTCCGCCTCCGCCTTGCCGCCCGAAAAGCAATGGAAGATGCCGCCGCTCCCGGCCCCGGCCCAGACCTCGCGCAGACAATCGGCGGTTTCCCGCCAGGCTTCCCTGGTATGAATCGCGATGGGCATCTCCAGTTCCGCCGCGATCTCCAACTGGGCACGAAACACGTTCCGCTGCACGTCGCGCGGGGAGTGATCGTAATGAAAATCGAGACCCATTTCTCCCAGCAGCAGCACCTTCGGATGGCGGGCGAGATCACGCAGCGCCGCCCAGGTCTCCGTTGTGGCCTTCGCCGCATCGTGCGGATGCACGCCCACGCTCGCGTAGACCGGCGCGTACGTCTCCGCCATACGGATGCCCGCTTCGAGATCCGGCGGACCGTCGCCGGTACCGATTGACACCAGCATCCCGATGCCGGCTTCGAGCGCCCGTTCGACGATTCGATCCCGTTCGCTTTCGAATTGGCCATCGTCCAGATGGCAATGGGTTTCGACAAACCCAGCGATGAAAGCCGGATCCTGCATGGGGGCCTGCGTCACTTCAATCTGGCCCCTACCGGCACGTCTTCGAGAAAGCCCGCGAGGACGGGGCTTCCCCCTTCGAGCGAGGCCGCCAGAATCATCCCGTTCGATTCGATCCCCCGCAGCTTGCGTGGCGCGAGGTTCGCGGCCACCAGGACCTTCCGGCCCACGAGCGCCTCGGGTTTGTAATAAAGCGCCACCCCGGCGAGAATGGTGCGCGGCTGGGCTTCGCCGAGATCCACGGTGAGGTGAAGCAATTTGTCGGCCTTCGGGACGGGCTCCGCCTGCAAGATCCGGCCCACGCGCATATCGACCTTCGCGAAATCGTCAATCGTGATCTGGGCTTCGAGCGGGGCGACGTTGCCGGCGGGGGCGGGCTCGACGTCCTTCCCGACCATCCGCGCCTGTTCCACGGAAATTTGTTGTTCCAGATCGCGCATGCGCGGGATCACCTCTTCGGCTTTCAAACGGGGGAAGAGCGGCGCTTCGGGGAGCGCTTCCACCTTGCCGCCCTTCGGCAACTGTCCCCAGGCGAGCGTCTCCCATTGGAACGCTTCCACCTTACCCTCTCCACCGAGAATCTCCCAAAGCGCTTGGGCTGAAGCGGGCAGCACCGGGGCCACCAGCACCGTCACCACTCGGAGGGCTTCGGCGGCGGTGAACAAGGCGTCGTCCAGGGCCGCGCGATCCTCCGGAGCAGTGGATTTCGCGAGGGTCCACGGCTTCTTCTCGACGATGAACTTGTCCACTTTGGAGATGAGTCCCCAGATGGCTTCGAGCGCTTTCGAAAATTCGAAGTTTTCGTAATGGTTGCGGGAGGCGCCGATGGCTTCGGCGGCGGCGACGGCCACGGTGGCGTCGCCATTGCCTTCGGGCGAAGGAATACGGCCTCCGAAATACTGGTGGAGCATCGCGACGGTGCGGCTGGCGAGGTTGCCGAGCCCGTTCGCCAGATCCGCATTGAAGCGCTGCACAAGCGCATCGTAGCTGAAGCCGCCATCGTGGCCGAAGGGAATCTCGCGCAGCAGGAAATAGCGCAGCCCCTCGATCCCCATCACCCGATGGATGGGTTCGGCGCGGACGATATTGCCGCGCGACTTGCTCATTTTGTCGTTTTCAAAGAGCAGCCAGCCGTGCGCAAAAATCTGTTTCGGCAGGGGCCAGCCGGCCGCCATCAGAAACGCCGGCCAATAGACGGCATGGAAGCGCAGAATCTCCTTGCCGATCAGGTGCAGATCCGCCGGCCAGCGGTCTTCGCCGGCCACGGCGGTGTAATAGCTGCTGAGCGCGTCGAACCAGACATAGAAGACCTGCCCGTCTCCGGTGGGGAGCGGGATGCCCCAGGAAATCGAACCGCGGCTGATGGAGAGATCCTCGAGCCCGCCTCGCACGAAGCTCAAAACCTCATTGCGGCGGAAATCCGGACGCACGAAGCCGGGCTGGGTTTCGTAGAGTTCGAGCAGGCGATCTTGGAACGCGGAGAGGCGGAAGAAGTAATTCTCTTCGGTGACCTCCTCAAGCGGCTGGCCGTTCACGGGGGAAACGTCGCCCGGCTTGGCGCCCTGGACGAAGGTCTCTTCGCCCACATCGTACATGCCGGTATAGCGTTCCTTGTAGATGAAGCCATTCGCCTGGCAGCGGCGGAAAAGTTCCTGCACGGTTTCGACGTGGCGGGGGTCCGTGGTCCGGATGAAGCGGTCCCCAGGATTCGCTTCAGGATCCACGAGGCCGAGCATCTTCCATTGCCGCCGGAATTCGTTGGAGATAATGGTGGTGAATTCCTGGGGCGTCTTGCCGGTCTTTTTCGCGGCCCGTTCAATCTTGAGCCCATGCTCATCGGTGCCCGTGGTGAGCACCACATCGTAGCCGCGCATGCGCTTGAAGCGCCGGATGGTATCCGCCGCGAGCGTCGTATAGGTATGCCCGATGTGCGGGGCGGCATTGACGTAATAAATGGGCGTCGTGAGGTAGTAGTTCATCGTCGTATTCTGTTCGCGCGCCGGGGCGAATGGCTACTCGCGCCCGGCAAGAAAAAGGGCGCTCGCTTCCGCCAGAACCGCCTTGAGAGGCACGCCGGCGTGGACGGCGACCTGGCGGCAATCTTCGTATTCCGGAGAGAAGGTACCGCCCCCGCCCACCTTCACGCGCACCTTACCGAAGCGCGTTTCCACTTCTTCCCAATGGCGCTGCTGTACGAGGCGATCCGCTTCATAGGCGCGAACACCGAAGGTGGTGGTTTCCGTGAAGACGACACGCGAGAGGCGCGTCCAGTCTTCCGGGCGGCAGAGCACGGTCAGCTTCACGCCGGGGCGGTTCTTCTTCATGAACACGGCCTGCATGGTGACGTCGAGCGCGCCTTCGGCGAAGAGGCGCTCCATCGCGTGACCGACTACTTGTGGCGAGGTGTCGTCCAAATTCGCTTCGACGACGCGCACGCGGACCGCTTCCGGGATCTGGCCATCTTCCCCCACGAGCACGCGGAGGACATTGGCCATCTCGGGAAACTCCTTCGTGCCGGACCCGTGCCCGGCGGATTCGACGCTCATGGCGGGCATGCGCCCGAACTCGCTCGCCAGCGTGGCGACGACGGCCGCTCCGGTGGGCGTACACAACTCGGTAGCCGGTCCTGCCGAATAGATCGGGATGCCCTTGAGCAAGAGGGCGGTGGCGGGCGTGGGAACGGGCATCACGCCGTGGTCCGCCGTCACGGTGCCGGAGCCCACGTTGATCGCGGAGCATGCGATGCGCTCAATGCCGAGCAGGTGAAAACCCAGGCAGGCGCCGACGATATCCGCGATGGAATCGATCGCGCCTACTTCGTGGAAATGGACCTTCTCGATGGGCACGCCATGCACGGCGGCTTCCGCCTCCGCCAGCTTCTCAAACACGGCCAGTGCGTTCGTCTGCACGGGAGCCGGCAAGGCCGCGCCTTCGATCATCTTGACGATCTGCGGCAGGTGGCGGTGGGATTTCGAATCCGTTCCATCGACGTGGAACTTCGTGGCGGCGATGCCCTTGCGCTTCACCGGCTCCAGGCGGTAGGCCGCTCCCGTATTGAGCGATAGCAGCCCGATCAACAGCTCTTCGGCGTTCGCGCCCGCGTTGACGAGCGCCCCCACCAGCATGTCTCCACTAACGCCGGAGAATGCGTCCAAGTAACAAACTCTCATGTAGATTCCCCGCCCGAAGCCGAACGGCCCAGGGCCTAGTTCAATTGTCGCAGGTGACGGCGGCGGCGCGGGAATTGCCCCGTCGTGAGCGCGGTGGCGCGGAGATTCCACATGGCTGATTCCAGCGGGCGCTAACGGCCGGCGTCGATCAGATCGGGAAGAATCTCCGCGGCGTTACCGCTGAGGCAAAGATCCACGGTGTCGCTGATGGGCGTACGGTGCGCGTTGATCTCCACCGTGTGCGCACCATTGCGCATTCCGATCGTGATGAGGCCGGAAGCGGGGTAGACCACCGCCGACGTGCCCACCACCAGCACAAGTTCCGCGCGCTTCACGGCCGCCTCCGCTTCTTCCCAAATGACGAACGGCAGCGCCTCTCCAAACCACACCACGGCGGGCCGCAGCACCGCTTTCGGATGGCATGTGCAATGGGGAGGCAGGGGCGTTAGGGGAACGTCCCGGTTGATGCGCCGCTCTCCGCAGAGCATGCAGACGGTTTCCCAGATATCGCCGTGCAGCTTCAGTGGGTGGCGGCTGCCCGCCAGATCGTGGAGGCCGTCCACGTTCTGCGTGATCAGGCTGAAATCGTCCACCGTACGCTCGATCTCCACAAGCGCGCGGTGGCCGGCGTTGGGCTCCGTCGCAGCGATAATCTCCCGCCGCCAGTTGTACCATTCCCAGACCAGCTTAGGATCTTGTGCGAATGCCTGGGGCGAGGCCAACTCCTCCGCGCGATACTTGCGCCATATTCCTCCGGGGCCGCGAAAAACGGGTACCCCGCTTTCCGCCGAGATGCCCGCTCCCGTAATCACCGCAACGCTTTCGGCCTCGCGAAGCCAGCGCCGTGCCTGAACAATACTCACTCCTTTATCCTAGCCGTCCATCGCGCTCGGATTCACGGGAGGGCCATATCTCCGGGAGGCTTCCGGCGAAAGCCAGCCCATGCGCGGCGGCTTTCCGGGGGGGTGCATTCCAGGGCTATACTCGGAGATTGGCGCGTTTCTTTCGCGCGAACCCGCCATCCGGCTCGTAGTGCATGATAGTGTAATCATGTACACTATAGAAGCTTCACAAGATTACCTCGAGGACGGTCCGCATTATGGTTGACGAAAAAGAAAAAGCCCGGGTGCTGGCACTCGCTCTCGGCCAGATCGAAAAGCAGTTCGGGAAGGGCTCCATTCTCCGGCTCGGCTCGCGGGAATCGATTGTCCCGATCGGCACGATCCCGTCGGGCTCGGTTTCGCTCGATTGGGCGCTGGGGATCGGCGGCTTCCCGAGAGGGCGCATCATCGAGATCTACGGGCCGGAATCTTCGGGCAAGACCACCATCGCCCTGCATGCCATCGCGAGCGCACAAAAACTGGGCGGGATGGCCGCATTCATCGATGTGGAGCATGCCCTTGACCCCACGTATGCACACGCCCTGGGTGTCGATGTGGATAACCTGCTGGTTTCGCAGCCCGATTACGGAGAGCAGGCGCTCGAGATCGCCAACACGCTGATCGCTTCGAATTCCATTGATGTGCTGGTGGTGGATTCCGTGGCCGCGCTCGTGCCGAAATCGGAACTCGAAGGCGAGATGGGCGATTCAAGCATGGGCGTGCAGGCGCGCCTGATGTCGCAAGCGCTGCGCAAACTCACCGGAATCGTCTCGAAATCGAACTGCTGCCTGATCTTCATCAATCAGATCCGGGAGAAGATCGGCGTGATGTTCGGCAATCCGGAGACCACCACCGGCGGGCGCGCGCTGAAGTTCTATTCGAGCGTGCGCGTTGATATTCGCCGGATCGCCGCCATCAAGGACGGAGAGAATGTGGTGGGCAACCGCACCAAGGCCAAGGTGGTGAAGAATAAGGTAGCGCCCCCGTTCCGCGAAGCCGAGTTCGACATCATGTACGGGGAAGGCGTCTCCCGCGAGGGGGATATCCTCGATCTGGGCGTGAAGCACGATTTGGTGGAGAAGAGCGGCTCCTGGTACAGTTTTCAGACCGAGCGCATCGGGCAGGGGCGCGAGAACGCCAAGCAATTCCTGCGGGATCATCCGGACCTAACGGCGACTCTCGATACGGAACTGCGCAAGGTGCTGGGAATGAACCGGCCGGTCTCCAATGGGGACGGTGAGACCGAGGAATCGCCGGCGAAGTCTTCCGGCAAGACGAAGGGCTAAGGGAACACGAAAACTTCGTGAACGGGCGGGGAGCAGAACCGGCTTCGTGGTCTGTTTGCTCCCTGTTTTCCGGGCCTTTGGGCACAACGGAACCCACGATCAGGGCCGAATCGCCCGGAAAATGGGGGATTTTCCCGGGAAAATTGCCTAAACCCCCTGAAAAATGGCCCTTTCGGCACAATTCTCTCTTTACAAGCCGCCAACAGTTTCTTATTCTTGAATCGGCAGTCCCTTCGAAACCATTCCGCGACATTTTTGTTTGGGAATGTCTTCGCCTCGGGAGAAACTGTCGTCTGGAACGTTTGGGAGTAATCGCGATTCGAAGGAGCTCATCGTCATGGCAGAAGTGAAAAAAATGACCCAGAGCGATCTGGTGAAGGAACTCGCCGCCGCGCTGGAACTCACCAGCAAGCAGGCAAAAGCCTTTGTCGAAAAGTACGCGGAGATCGCCATCCGCGAAGCGAAAAAGAATGGTGTCTTCGTTGCGCCGGGCCTGGGAAGACTGGTGAAGGTGGAGCGGAAAGCGCGCACGGGCCGCAACCCCGCAACCGGCGAATCCATCAAGATCGCCGCCAAGAAAGTGGTCAAGTTCCGCGTGGCGAAGGCTGCGCAGGACGCAATCGTCCCGCCGAAGCCCAAGAAGGCAAAATAGACCGGTTTTGCTCGCAGACCACGGCGCGGGCCGCCCGGCTTGGCGCATCTATCCACAAATACAGAAAGCCCCGCGGTCGTTTCGCGGGGCTTTCTTTTGAAACTCTCTGGAACAGATTCAGGCGCCGCTTCCGCGGCCAGGCATCGCTTGCCTACTTGTTTTCCTGCTCTGCTTCCTTTTTCTTGTTCTCGTCCTTGACGGCCGTCTTGAAGTTGCGAATTCCTTCGCCCAAGCCCTTGGCGATCTCGGGGATCTTCTTGCCGCCAAAAAGCAGCACGGCGATTCCGAGAATAATCAACAGTTCCCAAATGCCAATCTGGCGCATTCGGCCTCCTTGCAGTTCCTCTTTATTGTATGGACGGGTGAAATCGGGCGTCAACCGTCCACTGCTTGCCCTCCGTATTCATCCCGAAGTTCCCGGCCCTGCGCGGATTGCCCGTCGAGCACGGCATAGGTGCTCGTGGCAAAGGCCACCAGCTTCCCTTCGCTATCGGAAATCCTGCATTCCATGAACCCCAAGGTGCGCCCGCGTTGAATCACTTCTCCGCGCGCGCGAACGGTCTTGCCGAATACGGGGCGCAGGTAATTGATCTTTTGCTCCACCGTGGTGAAGGTTTGGCCCGCTTCCACGGTGGTGCCGAAGGCCAGCCCCATGGCGGAATCCGCGATGACGGAGAGCACCCCACCGTGGACCGTACCGGAGAGATTCTG
>JADYZL010000411.1 GCA_020853155.1 Bryobacterales bacterium | reverse complement strand
CCGTGCGGGAACTGATTCCGCATCACGGACTGCGCGAGGATCTCGCGATGCTCGGCCCCGATATCCGGGCCTATGTGCATCCGGAAGCGCTCACTCACTGGGGCGCCGGACCGTTCATCCCATTCGCGCGGTGGGAGTGGGCTCTCGCGAAGCTGCTGCCCGTGGTGACCGTTTGCGCTCTGTGCGCTTGGGCGATTTGGCCAATACCTCTGAGCATCGTGGCGCTGGCCGTGTTTGCACAGGCGATCTTCGCGCTACGGCTGCGGAGCCGCGTGCTGCGCGCCCTGGAGCCGGTGGATTTCGCGTCGAAGGATTTAGGGATTCTCTCGCTGGTGCTGCGGCGCTTCGAGGCGGAGCGATTCGCTTCGCCCTTACTGGAAGCCCTGCGCGAACGGTTGTATACGGAGGGCACTGCTCCGTCTGAACGTATCCACGAACTTAGCCGGTTGAGCGAATTGCTGGATTCCCGGTTGAACCAGGCGTTCGCAGTGATTGCACCCATCCTGCTCTGGAGCACGAATTGCGCGCTCGCCATTGAGGCATGGAGAGGGAGGAACGGGCCTCACCTCGGCGAGTGGTTGGATGCGGTGGCTGACCTTGAAGCGCTGGGGTCGCTCTCCCGCTATGCGTCGGAACAGCCGGAGGATTGCTGGCCGGAGTTCCTCGACACTGGGCGCAGTTACCGGGCGAGCGGACTGGCGCATCCGCTGATTCCTCCCGGCGTGGCCGTGAGAAACGATGTGAACCTCGATGAGTGCGAATCGCTCTGGATTGTGAGCGGTTCCAACATGTCCGGTAAAAGCACGCTGTTGCGCGCGGTGGGGTTGAGCGTGGTGCTGGCGCACGCCGGTGCGCCCGTCCGCGCGCGGTCGTTGACTCTCGCCCCATTTCGCGTGGGAGCCTCGATCCGGGTGAGCGACAATCTGCAGGAAGGGGAATCCCGCTTCTATGCTGAAATCCGCCGGATTCGCGATGTACTGGACTTAGCCCGCACACATCCCCCGGTGCTGTTCCTGCTCGACGAAATCTTCAGCGGCACGAACTCGCACGACCGGCGGCTAGGCGCGCAGGCGATCTTCCGCTCTCTAGTGGAGCGGGGGGCCACCGGCCTGGTGACGACGCACGACCTTGCCCTCACGCGGATTGACGGCGCACTGGAAGGGCGAGCGCGCAACGTGCATTTTGAAGACGAGATCGTGGACGGGAAGATGCGCTTTGACTATCGCATGCGTGAAGGCGTGGTGGCGCGGAGCAATGCGCTCGAATTGATGCGCTCGATCGGGATCGATCTCTAAGGCGCACGGCCGCCGCACATCGACGGCGGGGTGAAGATTCTCCAGTGCTATGCTGAACGGGGAAAGCTATGCCTACTCTGGTAACGGGCGGCGCGGGCTATATCGGCAGCGCGACCGTCGATTTATTGGTAGACCAAAATGAGCCGGTGGTGGTTCTGGACGACATGTCCGAAGGCCACTACGACGCGGTGAATCCCGAAGCAAGGCTGTACGAGGGCAGCATCGGCAACAGCGCGCTCGTGCGCTCCATCGTGGAAACGCATGGAATCGACGCCTGCATCCATTTTGCCGCCCGAACCAACGTGGGCGATTCCGTTGTGGAGCCGGGCCGGTACTACGCGAACAACGTGGGCGAGGGGCTCTCGCTGTTGAATACGCTCACCGCCGCCGGCGTCAAACAGATCGTCTTTTCGTCTACCTGCGCCACTTACGGCGAGCCGGTTCGGATTCCCATGGACGAGGATCATCCGCAGCATCCGCAAAGCCCCTACGGGTGGTCAAAGTTCTTCATGGAGCGCATGCTCGAAGACTTCGACAGAGCGTATGGCACGCGATTTGTGGGCCTGCGTTACTTCAACGCGGCCGGCGCAACGGAACGGCGGGGGGAAGACCATCAACCGGAGACACACCTCATTCCTCTGGTGCTCTTCGCGGCGCTTGGCAAGCGGGAGGGGATCTCCGTGTTCGGCTCAGATTACGGCACGCACGACGGCAGTTGCGTGCGGGATTATGTCCACATCTCGGATCTGGCCGCCGCGCATTGGCGAGCGCTCGGTTATTTGCGCAAGGGGGGAAAGAGCGACTTCTTCAATCTCGGAACCGGGCGTGGACAATCCGTGCTGGAAGTGATTGAGGCGGCGCGGCGGGTGAGCGGCCGCGAGATCCGGGTGAAGATGGAAGCGAGGCGGCCGGGAGATGCTTCCTACCTCGTTGCAAACGCGGAGAAGGCCGGAGACGTGCTGGATTGGGAGCCGGGCTATCTCGAGATCGAGCAGACGATTGCATCCGCCTGGAAATGGCACCTGGCGCACCCTAACGGCTATGCAAGGTAGCACGGCACGAATTCGCGGATAGAAAAACCGGCGCAGGTGGCCATTTTACGGAACGAAGCCGATCTCACGGGGGATTCCAGCATGCACGCAAACGCATTCCACTGCGTCTTTTACTATCGATGCGCCGGATCGCTCTTCTGCTCTTCGTGATGATGCTGCCACACCCGTGGCAGAAAGCGTTGCACGCCCAAGAACGGCAGCAGGTCACCTTGAAGAATGGATTTACGCTGGAAGTGGACTGCGTGGAGCCAGACGGGGAATCGCTGGTGCTCCACACCGGCGAAGGGCAAATCTTGATCGCGCGTTCCGACGTGGAGCGCGTGGAAGACTTACCTTGGGTGATGCCGCCCGCAGTTCCCCCCCCGGAGACCAAAGCGCCGCCAACCGTCACCGATCTGGTGCGGCGTTCGTCCGCCCAGCACGGATTGCCGGAGGCGTTCGTCCGCAGTGTCGCGGAGGCAGAGAGCGCGATGCAGCCAGGAGCCATTTCCCCGAAGGGCGCGCGGGGAGTGATGCAATTAATGCCCGCCACGGCGGCCGCGTTGGGTGTCAATCCGGACGAACCCGCTGAGAATATTGATGGGGGCGCCAAGCTGTTGCGGGATCTTCTGCTGCGATATCAGAACCACCCGGATCAGGTGAGGTTGGCGCTGGCCGCCTACAACGCCGGCGCCGCAGCCGTCGCCAAGTACGGCGGCGTCCCCCCTTACCGAGAGACGAACGCGTATGTGGAGCGGGTGCTGCGGCGTTACCGGGCCAGGACCGCTACGCCGGAGATGGAGCATGCCGCGGGCGGAAGCTCTCAGCGCTAAGCGCAAGCTGG
>JADYZL010000410.1 GCA_020853155.1 Bryobacterales bacterium | reverse complement strand
TACGGATACTTGGCGTTCTCTCGTGGAAAGGCCGCGAGCGTGTTTGCCCAATCCACGAACACCTGCCGTAGCGCGGGGTCCGCGGCCAGCGCCCCGGCGCTCGTCCAGGCTTCGGCCGGTGTGCCGCCCCATTCCGTTTGCAGAATGCCCACCGGCACCCCAAGCTTCTGGTGAAGATGCCGCGCGAAGAAATACGCCACCCCGGAGAAGTCGCCGCTCACGGCCGGCGCCGAGGCCTTCCACGCGCCCTTCACATTCAACTGCGGCGTCAGTGCGACAGTCTTCGCCGCCTGAAAGAAGCGAATGCCGGGAAACGTGCTGGCGGCGATCTCCTTCTCCGCATCGTTCGAGAGCCGGAGCGGCCAGCCCATGTTCGATTGGCCGGAAGCCACCCACACTTCTCCCACCGCCACGTTCTGGATCGTGATCGTATTTGCCGCCCCCGCCACCTTCAACTCGAACGGCGTTCCCGCCGCCGTCGGAGCCAGCGTGATGCGCCATTGGCCCGCATCGTCGGCCTGCGTTGACATCGTCTGCCCCCGGAAGCTCACGGTCACGGTCTCTCCGGGGATGGCCTCTCCCCATACCGGGCACGGCAAATCCCGCTGGAGCACCATGTTGTCCGCGAAGAAGTTCGGAAGCCGGACCTCCGCCACCGCGGCAGCCACCATCAATAAGGATGCAAATAACGTTATGAGATTTCGGCGCATGGGAGTGATTGTATCTCACGGCCCCACCCTTTCTACGCTCCCGAATGCCCAAGCGAACCTTTCCGGCGAGATAGCCCTGCGCTTTGAGAAGGCATTCGGCGTTAATATGGAAACCCTGATGCGGATGCAAAACTCCTTCGATATCGCCCGCGCGCGCAGCCGGGAGAGTGGCATCCACGTGGAGCGCCACCAGCCGCATCCGGCCGCCTGACCGGCGAAGCTCGAGCCAGGCAATTGGGGAAGGCGCGGAAAGAGGAACCATGAGACCTTTGCTTGTTCTGCTGGCCTGCCTTTGCGCCCCGCCCGCCCATGCCCAGGACCGGAGCGCCGCCCTCACACAGTGGCTGAACGCGGAGGCGCAGAAGCTGCTCTCCGCCCGTGATGCCGATATCGCCGCCATTCGGAATACCAGCCAGGCGGAGCAGCGAAAAACCGCTGTTCGCGCCAAGCTCCTCGGCCTGATCGGCGGGCTCCCCACCTATGCAGGGCCCTTAAACGCACGGGTCACCGGAAGCATTGACCACGGGGCGTACCGCATCGAGAAAGTCATCTTCGAAAGCCTGCCGCGCTACCTGGTTACCGGCAATCTCTACGTGCCCAATATGCCGGGAAAGCATCCCGCGGTGCTCATGCCCATGGGCCACTGGGAAGGGGGCAAGGATGCCGGCCAGCGCATCTGCGCCAACCTCGCTCTCAAGGGCTTCGTGGCGCTGGCATTCGATCCTGTTGGGCAGGGGGAGCGCCAGCAATCCTATGATCCCCGCCTCGAAGGCTCGCTCGCCGGCGGACCCACTGACCAGCATTTCATGAACGGGCCGCAGGCCATACTGGCTGGCGAAAGCTTCGCCCGCTACCGCATCTGGGATGCCAAGCGCGCTCTGGACTATTTGGAATCCCGGCCTGAAGTGGATGCGAAACGTCTCGGAGCTACCGGTTGCTCCGGCGGCGGAACCCTCACCACGTACATAGCCGCTCTGGACAGCCGCATCAAGGCCGCCGCGCCCTCCTGCTACATGAACTCGTACAAGGTGCTGTTTACCGGCTCGATCGGCGATTCCGAACAAAGCTTCCCAAACTTCCTTTCGTCCGGCCTCGACCAGACGGACTATGCCGAGCTTTTCGCCCCGAAACCCTGGCTGATCACATCCACGGAGCAGGATTTCTTCACCCCCGCCGGAGCGAAGATCGTCTACGAAGAAGCGAAGCAATGGTACCGCCTCTACGGCGCGGAGGATCGCATCAAGTGGGTCGTGGGACCCGGCGGGCATGGCACACCTCTCAAAGTGCGGGAAGCCGTCTACGACTGGTTTATCCGCTGGCTGAACGACGGCAAGGGCGACCCGCGCGAGCAGCCGGTCACTATGCACTCGAACCACGAACTGCTCGCGACGCGCACCGGCCAGGTATCGGCGGAGGGCAGCCGCGATCTGAATGAGATCATCCTCGAAGGGCTGGAAGCCCGGCGCACGAGCGCGGGCGCGGACGCAATGAAGACGTATCTCGAGCAGCAGGCGCGCCTCTCCGTGCCGTTATCTTCGGTCCGCAACGACTTGCGGAACGCGAACGGCATCGCGATGGAATCGGTTGCAATCCAGGTGGAACCCGGTCTCTCGGTCAGCGGCACGCTCTACACCCCCGCCGGTGAGGCGGCGAGGCCCGGCGTGCTGCTCGTGGGCAGCGACGAGGACCTCGCAACGAAAATGGCCACGGCCGGCGCAGTGGTGCTCGCATTGCGGCCGCGTGGCACGGGCTCGCCCGATCCCTCGAATCGAGGCCTGCTCGGCGATTGGATCGGGAACACCAGAGCCTGGCTGGTTGGCCGCAACCTCCCCGTGATGCGCGCGGTAGACATCCGGAAGGGCGTCGATTTCCTGAGCGCCATGAGCGGCGTCCGCGACGTGCGCGCCGCTGCCCGTGGAGTGGATGGTGTCTGGCTCCTCATCGCGGCCACGCTCGACAACCGTATCGGCCGCCTATGGCTCGATCGCACGCCCCCGAACCTGATTTCCGCCGTCAAGGCCCCCGTGCATCGCCGCCTGCACGACGCCACCATGCCCGGCTTCCTCCTCCACTGGGATCTTCCGGACATGGTCAACGCGATCGGCCCAGCCAAGATCCTCTGGACAGACCCATCGAGTTGGATGGGGCACGTCCTCGCATTGCAGGGGGATTACCATTACCGCTATCCCGATCAACCGGACGACGAATTCATCCAGATGCTCTTGCGCTAATGCCGCGTCGAAACTCTGCGGGTGAGCCTATGGCTCGAACCATGCGGGAGCGGGGCCTGCAAGCGCTTCGATGGCCGGAAGCATCGTTCGATCGAGAACTTGGGTGAGCGCCGCGAAGTTCGCGACGATCTTGGCCCATTGGGCGGCGTCGCCGGCGGGATACTGGAGTGCGCCGACACTCGAAACGGAGACCGGAAGAGGAACTCCCACCGAAAAACCCGGACCCAGCACCGTATAGCTCGCGGCGGCGTGGTTGCCCCAAGTGCCCACATCGATCGTGAGCGTCACCGTGAGGTTCGCGGGTGTTCGGCGGCGCAGCACGAATTCGCCGGACCCTCCGCGGATGCGAAACCCCAAGGGCTGAAAAGCGGCAACGAGCGCAGGCTTCTTTTCGCCAGGGCTCTTCCGTGGGCCGGCCGCCAGGGCCTCCGCGAGAGGCGGGAGCTCGTATGGCAGCGGATTACTTTCAAGAATGGCCGACATCCGTTCCCGGTAGTCCCGCCCAACGGCGACGATCTTCTGTAACGTCTCGGAAGTCAGCTTCGGCAAAGCCTCTTCGCCTGAAGTTGGGGCGCCGTCCGCCGCTGGCGCAACTTCGCTTTCGCCCAATACCACCTGGTGCGTCTTTTGGGGCTTCCCGCACACGGCGAGCACCGCTTGCACCGGCGCGGGCAAGGAAGGCAGCTTCTTCGCGGCGGCAGGCGCTTCCACGATGGCGAAGGCGGCCACGCTCCGGACCCGCCCGCTCACCCACCAGGAATCCCCGACGGCAATGCCCGGTTGCAGTCCCATTGCCAGCACCGTGAGCGGGGGTCTCCCCTCGGCGGGAAGCACGCCGAACGGCGGACTCGCGAAATGAATGGCCATGCTGTGAAACGGGAACGACTTCGGCACGCCCTCGGCAATGCGAAGGATCGTCTCGAAATCCAACGCCTCATTTTCCCCCGTGGACCCGGCTTGGTTCGTAAGTTGGCGGTAGGGATCCTGGCCGAGGAATCCTTCCACGCGGGAGCAGAAACGCTCCATCTCGGGAAAGCGCTTCAGCACCCGGTCCACGCTGGAGACCCCACCTGCGATACTACTGTCGCAAAACGTGAATCGAACATCGGGAGGGCCGCCGCCGTCAAGACGGAACGCGCCATGGATCCGCTCCAACAACAAGGCAAGCGGTTCCTTCCTATCCGGTCGAAACGTACTCACAAGCCCGAGCAGCATGTGCCACCGATGATATCCCAAACACAGCCGGGAGGAGCAACGGTTCGAAACGGGCTCACCGGTGAGGGGAAATCAGGCCGGAACTGGGTTGGACCGGAAGATCACGTTTGAATTCGAGCCGTTTGACCGGTATCACAGGCTGCGGCGGTCGCTGGAGTGTGACCGAAGGAGAGATACGAGCGGCTTGTGGGGCATGGCGGGTTTTTGCGCTGGGCGCGGAGATGGGCGGCTTCGCGGCGGAGTTGTTGGGCTTCGAGCTTAGCGGTGAGGTGGTCGAGGGCGGCTTCGTGTTCCTGGCGGAGGCTGGCGATGCGGTCTTGGAAGCGGGTTTGGGCGGTTTCTTTTGCTTCGAGGAGGGAGAGGGCAATGGCGGCGGGGGCGGCGGTGTTGGGGTGTTTCTGGCGGACGTGGGCGACTTGGGAATCGGCGATGACGCGCTCCCAGGTTTCCAGGCGGCTGAGGAGCCAGGATTTTTGGGTGATGCGGAAGACGAGGAGTTCTTCGGCGGGGGTGGCAGGCTGGTAGGCGCGGATGTGGTAGTTGAGGAGGGTTTCGAAAGCTTTGGGGCTTTCGTGTTGATGGAGGAAATCGGCGCTCAGCCAGGTTTGGCTTAGGGTGATGGCGGGGGATGGGGCTTTGGTTGATGCGGGCGATGGGGCTGTCGCGGCCGGGGCAGTGCCGGAAGATGGCACGGGATGGGGTATTTCCGGATTGATCGAAAATTCCACAGGGCGGCTGGAGGTAGGCTGCGTCGGTGAATCTTGCTGATTCTCCATGATGTTAGCGGCGGATTCTGGGTGGGGCGTTTTGTCCGGATTTTCCGGATTCGATCCGTACGTTGGGAACAGGGAATCGGAGGGGATACGCTCGGCGGAGGCCGGGGCGATCTTGCTTTGGGGAATGGTATTGGGTTGCGGGGCGGATGCGGATTCGCTTGGGGCAGGCGTAGTTGTGCGCGAAACCGTGGCGTTCACGATGACGGGGCCGCCGGGCCTGGGGTTCGGGATCGATTCCTCGCGGTTGGTGCTGTGCGGATGCGGGGCGGGTTCGGCGTGCGGGTGCTCGCCGGGCTGTTGGTCTTCTTCGCTTTCCCAGGGGACGAGCGGGGCGGCGTTGGCGGGCAGG
>JADYZL010000409.1 GCA_020853155.1 Bryobacterales bacterium | reverse complement strand
GAAGTAAACGCGGTCCACCTTTTCGATGGTTTCGCTGATCGCCAGGGAGAGCGCCGCGCCCGCCAGAAAGAAGGGGATGGCCGAGAGAAAGAAGACCCCGGCGAGCATCGAGACTCCCGGCTCCGCCATCACCGAAACCAACAGCAGCAAGGCAAGCGGGACGACGACGGCATTCGCCAGCAGCAGGGCGGCCGCCTTATTCTGGAAACTCCCCGGCAGCCGCGCCAGCGTGTAGGAAAACAAGCCGCCCGCGCCCAGGCCGAACATCGCGATGGAAATGGCCAGAAACGCGAAATGATAGTAGAAGACTACCGAGAACAGCCGCGTGAGAGCCAGTTCCAGAATCAATGTGGCGAGGGTTGTGAAGAAAACACCGAGATAAATGCGGGGCCAGTCCCGGTGTTGGCGCGCGGAGTCGAACGGCATCAAGCTACCAGCATACGGCACCCGGCGGCATGGCCGCGACACGTTCATTCACGCGCATTCGCGCTCCGGAGCATCCATGGCCTTTCGCGCGTTGCTGCATGATCCGGCGGTGCGCTCCGTGTCGCGCAGGCCCCGCTCCGGATAGTGATACGCTGGATGCGGCCTCGCCGGGTTATCCGGCCCATCGGCTGGGCCAGCACACGCATGCGCGGGAAAGTTGCAGTCAGGCCATGATCGATCTGAGCTCCGTCCACGATCAGCAAATGTTTCGGGAAACATTTCGTCTTGCCAAGACGCGCGTGCGCGCGCTCGTTGAACGGGAGCCCGGCTTCTACCCGATGTTTACGGAGAACGGGAAGTGGTGCCACGATCTTCCACCGTGGACGTACTGGTGCGACGGCTTCCTCCCCGGCATGATGTGGATCTTCGCCGCCGCGGAGACCGATGCCGAAGCCGCTTCCTGGTGGCACGACCAGGCCGTTCACTATACCAAGCCGCTTGAGCCAAGAAAGTTCGATGGCGATGTCCACGATCTGGGTCTGATCTTCATGTCCACGTTCTACCGCTGGCACGAAATCACCGGAGAGACCGCGCTTCGCGACGTGCTGGTGGAGGCGGGCCGCACCCTCGCCGGGCGCTATCAGCCCACGGGCAAGTTCATGGCCTCTTTCATTGCCAACGACAGCACCTTCATCGACATGATGATGAACGTCGGCCTCATCTTCTACGCCGCCCTGGAAGCAAGCAGCCCGGAGCTAATGGATGTCGCCATGAATACCTGCCTCACCATTCGACGCACCCTGGTGCGCGGCGATGGCTCCGTCGGGCAGGGAGCATTGTTCGACATCGAAACCGGCGCCTTCGTTGCGCAGAGCACCCAGCAGGGCTATCGCGCCGATTCCTGCTGGAGCCGCGGCCTCGCGTGGTCGCTCTACGGCTTCACGAATGCCTACGAGTTCTGCGGCGACGCCCGCCTCTTATCCACCGCCGAAGCCGCCGCTGATTTCTACGTGCAGCATTCTCCCTCGGATGGCGTGCCCCCGTGGGATTTCGACGCGCCCGCAACTAACGGCCTGGTATTGGATACCTCCGCCGCGGCCATCGCGGCCTCTGGTTTCTTCAAGCTTTCCCACGTCGTGCCGGATCTCACAAAGGGGCAATTCTATGATCAGGTTGCTCGCCGCATCCTTCGTTCCTTATGCGAAAAGCACCTTGGCGCGGAGGAAGGCTACGAAGGCATCCTCAAGAATGGCGTCTACCACATGAACCAGAAACTGGGTGTGGGCGAGAGCGTCATCTGGGGCGAGTATTTCTTTGTCGAAGCACTCGATGAGGCCATTCGCGGCCTGGAGGGGAACGCGTAATCCCATGACGGACGAAACCGGCGAGCGCATTCGCGACCTCCATTGGGTCTACCGGTGCGAAGACCCACCCGCGGTCGAAGCCTTCCTCCGCGCGAATCCCGATTTGCTGCCCTATCTGGGGCAGAGCGAGTCGCGCATCGCGGAGCATTTCCCGAATGCGAATTTGCGGCTCGTCGTGGAGCATGACGAAGGGGAGGCGGGCTCTCCGGCCGCGGAGAAACTCTTCATCCTCATCGAGACAGCCGGCGATACGGGTGATGCGCTCGACCGCCTCGAAAAGCTGGACGAAGCCTGGTCCGTCGATGTGTGTGAAGCCACGGGCGACCGGCTCGTTATCGATCTTAGCTATGAGCGGCCGTTCAACCCATCAGAAAGCGTGTGATGTGGTTCGCCAGATAGGCGGAAACGAACGCCAGCGCCGTCATATAGCCGAACATGTACGCGGGAAACTTCCATCCTCCAGTCTCCCGGCGCACCACGGCCAGTGTGGAGAGGCACTGCATCGCGAACGCGAAGAAAACCAGCAGCGCGATCGCTCCCGGCAGGTCAAGGTTCTGCCGTAGCGCTTCTTGCAGCCCCAGGCTCGATTCGTCGCCCCCCTCGATGCCGTAAATCGTGCCGAGCGTGCCGATGATCACCTCGCGCGCCGCGAGCGAAGTCACCAGCCCGATGCCGATCCGCCAATCGAAGCCCAGCGGCCGGATCACCGGCTCCACCGTGCGCCCCAGCGTCCCCGCCAGGCTGTCTTCAATCGGCGGCGCGTGGCCGTCGACGAGGGGCAGGCTCGCGAGCACCCATAGCCCGATCGAAACCGCTAGAATCACCGTCCCCGCCCGGCGCAAAAACACCTTGGAGCGGTCGAGCAGCCGCAGGCCGATCGATCGCATCGTGGGCCACCGGTAGGTCGGCAGTTCCATCACGAAGGGTTGGCGCTTCGCCTTCAGCACCGAACTCTGCAATACCCAGGCGGTGCCCACGGCGGCCAGGAACCCGAGGAGATAGAGCCCCATCAAGGCCAGCGCGCGGATCCCCAGAAACTTACCCAGAATCTCCCGCTCCGGCAGGAACGCCGCGATGATCAGCGTGTAGACGGGCAGCCTCGCGGAGCAGGTCATGAACGGCGCGATCAGAATCGTGGCCATCCGGTCCCGCTTGCTCTCGATCGTGCGCGTCGCCATGATGGCGGGAATCGCGCAGGCGTATGCCGAAAGCAGCGGAATAAAACTCTTCCCCTGCAGTCCCACGCGCGCCATCGTGCGATCCGAGATGACGGCGGCGCGCGCCAGATACCCGGAATCCTCAAGGATGCCGATGAACGCGAAGAGGATCAGAATCTGCGGGAGAAATACCACAACACTGCCCACGCCGCTCCAAACCCCGTCCACCACCAGTGATTGCAGCCACACATTCGGCAGCAGTCCGCGGACGAGTTCTCCCGAGGAGGCGATCAACGCTTCCACGCCATCCATCAGCGGCTGCGCCACCACGAATATGCTCTGGAACACCAGCACCATCACGACCAGGAAGATTAGCGGCCCGGCAATCGGATGCAGGAAGACTGCGTCCAGGCGGCGTGTCCAGATGGGAGCGTTGGGGCTCTGGTACCCCGCCGCGCGGGACATACTCCCGGCCCACTCGCGGCACGCCGGCACATTCTGCAGAATGGGCAATTCCACGGGCCGGGGCAGCGCCACCGTGCCTGCCAGAAAGCTGCGGATTGTTTCGAGGCCCTCTCCGCTCGCCGCGCTGATTCTTGCCACGGGCGCGCCCAGTTGATTGGCAAGCGCCTCCGTATCCACATCTCCGCCGCGCCGCCGCAGTTCATCCGCCATGTTCAGCAGAATCAATGTCGGGATTCCCATCGCCAGAATCGGTGCGGCCAGCATCAGGTGGCGGCTCAGGTTCGTGGCGTCGAGAATGAGTAGCACTGCGTCCGGCTTCCGCATGCCGTCCGTCCGTCCGTGCAGGATGTCGTTGGTTACCTGCTCGTCTTCGCTGCGCGGGGTCAGGCTGTAAACGCCCGGCAAATCCACTACGTCGAGTGTCTTGCTATTGAGAATCATTTGCCCCACGTGATAATCCACCGTCACACCGGGGTAATTGGCCACCTTCTGCCGCAGTCCCGTGAGGCGGTTGAAGAGCGTGGTTTTTCCGGAGTTCGGCGGGCCCACCAGCGCGATCACGCGGTGGCTGGGCGCGCCAACCGGTTCGCGCAAAGCTTCGAGCACCGCCGCGGCCGGCGTCTTTGGGCCATGGGGTAACGAATGGAGCCCGCTCATGCCCGGCCCTCGGATGGAAAATACGGCAACGCTACACTAAATGCAATCATCACAACGTCTTGCGTACAGATACGCTGGATGCGGATCAGGCATGCGCGCGGATCAAAATATGAGAACAGGTTTCTCTGCGAAGAGCGACTTCACTGCCATCGACATGGAAAATCCGCGGATCTCCGCCGGGGGCCGTCTTACCCGCTGAGACCGGCAGGCCGGGGATGAAGCCAAGCTCCATCAGGCGCGATGCAAATTCTTCCGGCAGATCCAAGCTCTCCAGTATCCCTTCTTCCCCTTCCCGCAGTTCCGAAAGCACCAGTGGCGCAGCCCCATTCCCATTGAAAACCGTTTGCATCTCGATTTCAGTATCCGTCCGCTGGAGATATAAGTCAAGAATGGTCCGAGATCGCGAGCCCTCGCAACCGGTCCCCTCTTGAGTCTTGCATTTTCGCCGCCGCGAAGCACGCCTCTACTGGCCATGTTACGATACCAGCGTGCCGGAATTTCCCATTCCCGCATCCCTTTCGCGAAAACAGGCGCTTCGCCAGGCCCACGTTTCTCCGCGGCAGCTTGCGGCGTGGGAGAAG
>JADYZL010000408.1 GCA_020853155.1 Bryobacterales bacterium | reverse complement strand
TGCCAGGCAACATGCAATCGATGATGAAGCAGGCCCAGCAAATGCAATCGAAAATGCAGGAGGAAATCGCCCGGATCAAGGTGGAATCCTCCGTGGGCGGCGGCATGGTGACCGTACACATGGACGGGCAGAAGCATGTGTTGAGCGTCGTCATCGATCCCGAGGCGGGCGGCGATGTCGAGATGTTGCAGGATATGGTGATGGCGGCGTTCAACGAGGCCGCGAAGAAGGTGGACGACGAGGCGCAGCAGAAGATGAGTGGCATGCTGGGTGGCCTGGGTCTGCCACCGGGCATGTTCTAGAAGCGATTCCGTGAGCCGCAGCCCATGCCAGACTTTGCCGAACCGCTGGACCGCCTGATCCAGGAACTGAAGCGCCTGCCCGGCGTGGGCCAAAAATCCGCCCAGCGCATCGCGTTTCATCTCCTGCGCACGGATGCCGAAAACGTGCGGCGATTGGCTGAAGCCATGGCCGAGGTGAAGACAGGGTTGCAGCTTTGCGAGACTTGCAATAACATCACGAACGCGCCGCGCTGCCACTTTTGCGAAGACCCGAACCGGGATCAATCCGTCGTTTGCGTGGTGGAGGAGCCGCACAACATCCTGCCCATTGAAACCACGCGGCAGTATCACGGGGTGTACCACGTGCTGCATGGAGCGATTTCTCCCTTGCGCGGGTTGGGGCCGGAGCACTTGAAGCTCAAGAACCTGATTGAACGGATCGCGCTAGGCGAGGCGCGCGAGATCATCCTGGCCACCAACCCCACCGTGGAAGGCGAGGCCACCGCCGCCTACATTGCCCGTTTGCTCAAGCCGCTCGGCATGAAGGTCTCCCGGATTGCGATGGGAATTCCCGTCGGCAGCGATATCGAATTCGCCGATGAAGTGACGATGTCGAAGAGCATGGAAAACCGCCGGGAGATGTAGCGGAGGGCGGCAGCGGGAGCCGCCTCAGAAATTTCGACGGAATTTGCGCCACTGCGGCGCTCGTCCGCGCATATCCCATTAGCAGCGCCTTTCTCCGTCTGGGCAAGATCGGAAATGAGCGCGCTTCCTCACGAGAGCGTCTCCTGAATCGTGGGCCGCCGGAAGGGCTTTCGGCGGCCCGCACTTTTTAGGGTTCTCCGCGGGTGAGGCGTTCTTCATTTTTCCGCGCCGGTTCCAAGCCGGGCTTCCGCTCACGCTAAACTGAAAGTTTCAACGACGAGTCGGGCTTCTGTGCCGGCATTCGAAAAGGAACTCCAATCTCGTGGATATTCAGCGGCATCAGAAGGCGGTAGCGCTCTATCCCGGTTCGTTCGATCCTCTCACGCTGGGGCATATCGACCTGATCACGCGGGCCGCGCGGCTCTTCGATAACCTGGTGGTAGCGGTAGTCGAGAATCCTTCGAAGCACGCTCTGTTCAGCGTTGAGGAGCGGATGGCGATGCTCAAGGAGAATTGCTCGAAGTTCGACAACGTGGAAGTGGATTCCTTCGAGGGGCTGCTGGTGAACTTTGCCCAGCGGCGCAACGCGTCCGTGCTCATCCGGGGCATCCGCGCCATTTCCGACTATGAATACGAGTTGCAGATGGCGCTGATGAACCGGCGCTTGCAGCCGGATCTGGAGACGGTGTTTCTGCTCGCCGGTGAAGCATACAGTTTTATCAGTTCGCGGATGGTGAAAGAAGTCTTCGCCCTGGGCGGAGATGTCTCGGGCTTGGTGCCCCCCACCACGCTTGAGCGTCTGCGGCTGCGCATCAGGAAGGCCTGAGGGCCCGATCGGACGATACCCGGTTGATTTGAGAAAGGACAGGCTAGCTAGACATGCCAGTGACGATTTCCCTTGCGGAGAGAATGTCGTGGATCAGCGAGAGTTCCACGATGAAAGTGTCCGCTGCCGCCGATAAGCTGAAGGCCGAAGGCGTGGATGTAATTGTGTTCGGGGCCGGAGAACCGGATTTCCCCACGCCGGAGAATATCAAGAAGGCGGCCGAGGCGGCCATCGAGAACAACTTTACCCGCTATACCGCCGCCTCCGGCACGCTCGAACTGAAGAAGGCCGTCTGCGAACGTCATCGCCTGGATTTCGGCGCCAACTACGCCCCGGCGGAATGCTGCATCAGCGTGGGTGGGAAGCACTCCATCTTCAACCTGATGCAGATCCTCATCAACCCCGGCGATGAGGTGATCATTCCCGCGCCGTACTGGGTGACGTATGCCGATGTGGTTGCGTATTCCCAGGGCAAGAGTGCGTTTGTCGAAACCCGCGAGGCGGATGGCTTCGAGGTGACGGCCGCGATGATCGAGAAAGCGGTGACGCCGAAGACCAAGCTGATCATCGTGAATTCGCCGAACAATCCGACGGGCGCCGTGCTTTCGCAGGAAGAATTCGCCCGCATCGTGGATCTGGCCCGGCGCAAGGGGCTCTTTGTGCTCACCGACGAGTGCTATAGCCAACTCGTCTATGACGGCAAGCCATACTCCGCGGCGGCGTTCGCGGATGCGAAGGATACGGTGATTGTCTCCGGATCGCTCTCGAAGAACTACGCCATGACCGGCTGGCGCATTGGCTTCACGCTCTCCCCGGCGCCGATCGCAAAGGCCATGGGCACGCTGCAAAGCCAATCCACGTCGAACCCCACGTCGGTTGCGCAAAAGGCGGCCGTCGAAGCGCTCACGGGTCCTCAGGAATCGATTCAGGTCATGCTCGCGGAGTACAAGCGCCGGCGGGATTTCGTCGTTGCGCGCCTCAATACGATCCCGGGTGTGACGTGCGCGATGCCGAAGGGCGCGTTCTACGCCTATCCGAACATTTCGTCGGCGTTCGGTAAGGGCGGCATCCAAAATTCGCTCGATTTCGCCGAACAACTGCTGGAGAAGGCATCCGTGGCCGCCGTGCCCGGAGCGGCGTTCGGCACGGATGAATACCTCCGCATCTCCTATGCGACCTCGATGTCGGAACTGGAGCGCGGTCTCGACCGGATCGACCAGTTCATGCGCGGGCTCGCCTAAGGTTTCGCCGCTTCAGCTTACAATTTGCTTCGGTCTCGAGTCGCCCCATGGCTAGCCGCCATGGGGCGTTTCCGCGCCGGGCGCCGCCGCGGCGGAAGCGGTGCGCGGTTTCGTGCTAGCTTCGGGAATGTATGTCTGCTCCGTTACCAACGTCCCCTCCATCCGATGAATCCATGGCTCCAAAGCGCGGCCCCGCCGTGCGCGTGAAGCGGGTGGATGAGGTTTCCACTTTCGACGAACTGTTCCGTTACTGCCTGCCCGCCTTCGGCGGGGCGTATTTACGCCGGGTCTACACCATTCTTGACCGCGCGATTGGAGCGGGCTGCCCGCTCACCATGTCGATCGCGGGGCCGGTCACCGTCTCCGGCCAGCACCAGACTTGGCTGATTCCGCTGCTCGAAACGGGATGGATCGCCTATCTCTCGACGACCGACGCCGTGTGCTACCACGATGGGCACCGCAGCCTGGAGCGGCACCTCGAAGACCCCATCTTTGAAGTGCCGATCTTCGGCGACGATGCGGCCCTGCGTGACGACCGCACAATTCGCGTCACCGACATGGCTTTTGACGAAGACGTGCTGCTCGATCAGGATCGCTTCATCAGCGCGCTGCTCGGCCTCGAAGAGTTTCAGCACAAGATGACCGGCACGGAGTTGCGTCATCGGCTGGGTGCCCATTTCGGCCGCCAGGAAAGGCAGAACGGCGTGCCGCCGGGTTTGCTCTCGACGTGCAACCGGCTGGCGATTCCCGTGTTCGTGGGCGCGCCCGGCGATGGAAGCGTCTTCCTCAATTCCATGAAGCTGTGGGCCATGCGCGAAGCGGGGTTGATCCCCCGGCATGGCTTCGATCTCGACCTGCATGCGGAAGTGTTCGAAGCCTGCGCGTACCACCGTTGGGGGCTCTTTGAGAACGACCCCTATGCGCTGGGAGCCTGGGTTCTCGGCGGAGGCGTTCCCAAGAACTACAACCTGCAACCGGAACCGGCGCTGGGTCAGGTGCTGGGCCTGCCCGATGTCCGGGGTTACGAGTTCGACGTGCAGATCGTGACCGCCCCGATCACCGACGGAAGCCTCTCCTCCTGCCCGCCGGCCGAGGCCGTCACGTGGGGCAAGGTGGATAAAGACACCTTCGTGCAATCGACGGAAAGCATGCAAGCGGATTACTCCATGCTCATGCCGTTTCTCGTGAAGGCGCTGCTCGAAAACCGCGCCCGCCATGCCGCGAGGGCGGCAGAGATCGGCCTGGAGGCAGCCATCGCCGAAGATCCCCGCTCGAAGGGATATCTGCGCGACGAGACGGGCTACCGCCTCTTCGAGAAGCGGGAAACGCTTACGGCCACGTTAGTCGATGCGGTAAGGGCCAATGGGGAATGGCTGATGGAATCGCTCGAATACCCGCTCGGCGCGTAGCGTGCCTGTGGCCCTCGGGCGTCCGATGAGATAGGAACGAAAAGCCCGGCCTTGCGGCCGGGCTTTTCCTGCCTTTGACCGTGGCGCCGGGATCAGTCCCCCGAAGCCGGGGAAGGCTGCGCGTCGAGATCCTTCCGCCGCGCGGAGGCGCGTTCCTTGGCGCGTTCCGAGTATTGCTCGAATAGCATGTAGAGCACCGGGATCAGCACCAGCGTGATCATCGTGGAGGCCGTGAGCCCGCCGATGATCACCCGCGCGAGCGGCGCTTGCAGTTCCGCGCCTTCGCCGATCCCAATCGCCATGGGCACTAGGCCGAGCACCGTGGTGGCCGTCGTCATGATGATCGGGCGCAGCCGGTCTTCGCCCGCGTGGATGACGGCTTCGTAAAGCTCCATACCATGGTCCCGCCGCAACTGGTTCGCGTAATCCACCAGCACAATGGCGTTGTTCACCACGATGCCGACCAGCACCACCATGCCGAGCAAGGCTTGTATGGTGACCGAAGTATTCGTGAGTAGCAAGATCAGCACCACGCCGATGGCCGCCACCGGAATCGAGAACAGGATGATGAACGGATCGCGCAGCGACTCGAACTGCGCCGCCATCACCATGTAGACGAGCGTGATCGCAAGAATCACCGCGATCAGCATCTGCTGGAAGGCTTCCTCCTGCTCTTCATATTCGGCGCCGTAGTTGAAGGAGTAGCCGTCGGGCAGATCGATCTTTCGTAATTCCGCGTCGAGATCCCGGACGGTGCTGCCGAGGTCCCGCTTCTGAAGCGCGGCGGAAACCGTGAGGATGCGCTGCTGGTTCTTGCGCTGAATCTGGGAGGGCCCTTCACGGCGTTGGAGGCTCACCACGGAGCCCGCGGGGATCACCATCCCGGAGGGCGTCGTGAGCGGAATCTGACGCAGTTGCGCGAGGTCAAGGCGATCGCTCTCTTGCAAGCGCACGAGGATGTTGAACTCGTCCCCGTCCTGCCGGTACATCGACGCCTGCCTGCCGCCGATGGCCGTCTCCATCGTCTGCGCCACATCGGCGACATTCAGACCGAGGCTCGAAGCCTTGGCGCGATCCACGCGAATCACCATCTCGGGGTTGCCGGGAGGAACCGCGATGCGCGGTCCCGCTGCGCCCCGCACCCGGCTCATCGCTTCGAGCACCTTCGTGCCGAGGTCGTTAAGCACGTCGAGGTCATAGCCACGAATCTCCACGGCCAGGCGATCACCTTCACTGAATCCGCGCGAGAGCCGGTTGACAAAGCTGCCGCGCAAACGGGATTGCACGCGCATGCCCGGCTCCACCTGCATCAGCGGACGAATCACTTCCAGGATCTCCGGAGCGCTGCGTTCGCGCTCGCTTCGCGGCACGAGCGTGATGCGCATTTCGCCGCGATTCTGTCCGCCACTGCGGAAGCCCCCGCCATCGGAGCCGCTCTCGATGAGGATATTCTTCAACTCCGGCACATTGGCCACCACGATCTTGCGCAGCCGCTGCATGATGGCGTCGGTCTCCGCGACGCGCGTGCCCGGCTCGAGTTCCACGTCAACTCCCAGCTCGCCTTCATCGAGTTCCGGCTGGAGTTCAAAGCCCAGCTTGCTGCCCAGATAGGCGCTTGCGGCGACGCAGAAAACAGCGGAGAGGACGACCACCGCCTTCCGGGAAAGCGCCCAGCGGAGCACGTGGCCATAAGAGCGCGCCATCGATTCCGGGATATAGCCCGCGAAGCGGTACATCCAACCGAGAAATCCAGGGCGATGCTCCAGATGATGCGAAGAGCTGAGGAACTTCGACGACATCATCGGAACGATGGTGAGCGCCACGATCAGCGAGGCGGCGAGGGAGAAGCTCACCACCACCGCCAACTGCTTAAAGGTCTGCGTGGACATGCCCTGGCTGAAAAGTACGGGCACGAATACGGCCAACGTGGTGAGCGTGGAGGAAGTGATCGCCCCCGCCACTTCGCGCGTGCCGTCGAGCGAGGCTTGCAGCCGGGTCTTACCCATTTCCATGTGGCGATAGATATTCTCAAGCACCACGATCGAGTTATCCACCAGCATGCCGATGCCGAGCGCCAATCCACCGAACGAAACGATGTTCAGGGTGAAGCCATAAAAATACATCAGCGCGAACGTGGAGATCACGGCGATCGGAATCGCCACGCCAATCACAACCGTGCTGAGGATGTTCCTCAGGAAGAGCAGCAGAACAAGCACGGCCAGGCCGCCGCCCTGGATGGCGGAGTCTTTCACGTTGTCGATGGAAGCCTGGATGAACTCGGCGCTATCGAGCGTGGTGGACATCTTGAAGTCCGGGTAATCCTTCTCGATGCGCGCCATCTCCTCTTTGACGGCTTTCGAAACCGCGATCGTGTTCGCACCCGATTGCTTGTTGATGAAGATGCGGACGGCGGGGGAGCCATCCTGGCTGATCATGCCGCGGATATCTTCGTTGCCGTCTTCGACGGTGGCCACTTCCTTGAGGTAAATGGGCACGCCGCCACGGCTCGTGACCACGACGTTTCGAATCTGTTCCAGGCTCTTGAATTCTCCCTGCGTGCGGACCAGCAATTCGTACTTGCCTTCCATCACCGGCCCCACGGGCAGGTTGAGGTTCTCCGAGCGGAGGGTGTTCACGATCTGGTTCAAGGAGAGATTGAGCGCACGGATCTTCTTGAGATCGAGGTTCACTTGAATCTGCCGTCGCAACCCGCCGCGCACGCGGATTTCGGCCACCCCCGGCACCCGCTCCAACCGGTATTGGATGTTCTTCTCCACGAAGAAGCGGAGTTCCTTGCCGGACATTTTGTCCGAGGCGGCGGTGAGGAACATGATCGGGAACTGGGAGACGTCGAACTTGTAGAGGACGGGCGGTTGCGAGTCTTCCGGCAGACTGCCACGGCGCCGGTCGATGCGCGAGCGTACTTCGTTGGCCGCTTCGTCGAGGTTGGTGCCGTAGGTGAAAGACACGCGCACACTCGCGCTGCCTTCACTCGCCGACGCGGTGATCTCCTCGACGCCGGGCGTGGAACTGAGAGCCTGTTCCAACGGGCGCGCGATCAGATTCTCCATCTCCTGCGGACCGACGCCCGGATAACTTACGGAGACCGTGAGGGTGGGATATTCCGTTTCCGGCATCAGGTCAACCGGGATGTTGATGAACGCCACAACGCCCAGCAACATCGCGATCAGGGTAACCATGGTGACGGTTACCGGCCTTCGAATGGAAAATGCAGGTAGATTCATACGCTCGTCCGAGAACGGAAATTCCTCAAAATCGAAATGCCTGCCGGGGGAGGGAACTCCCGTGCCCGGCCGGCGGGATGGCTATTGGCCGGCGACGGCTCCCTCGCGTGGGAGGCTCTGCGCCTGCATCGTCGGTCTGGAATCCTGTGATCGCGTGGAAGTGGGTCCGCCGCTGCTCTGCGATGGCGCTTGCTTCGGGGCCGAACCCCCCGCTTCCGCCTGCGTTCCCCGTTTCCCGCCGTTCGCGCCCGGGCCCGCGACAATCTTCATGATGTCGCCCTCGCGCAGCATGGAAGCTCCCTTGGCTACGACAACCGTTCCCGGCGCCAGATTCGAAAGAACTTCCACGTTGTCTTCCTGGGTCAGGCCTGTTTCGATGAAGCGGAAGGTCTGCTGTCCCTTATCCACCACATAGACGCCGGAGGAATCACCGCGATAGACCAGGCTTTGGCGAGGAATGATCACCGCATCCCGGCTCGTTTGCAGGTTCATCTCCACGCGAACGAACATCTCGGCGCGGAGCTGCATGTTTGGGTTCGGAATCTCAATCTCGACGGTAGCCGCGCGGGTGGATGGGTCAAGCACCGGGCTGATCCGCGCTACGCGGCCGGCAAAGGGGAGGTCCGGCAGGGCATCCACGCGAATGGTTGCTTCCGTACCCACGCGCATCTTAGCGACGTCGGATTCGGGAACGGAAGTGGAGGTCACCAGGGTTTTGATGTTCACGATCTGCACGATCGGCGTGGAGGGGCCGACAAGCGCGCCGACGTCCACATTGCGCATGGAAACCTGCCCGTTGATCGGGGCGTAGACCTTCGTCTGCTCCAGGCGGATCATCAGTTCCCGCAACTCCGCCTCGGCCTGCTTCTCCTGTGCGCGGGCCAGTTCCACCTGCGCTGCAAGCACCTGCACGGAGGTTTTTTCCGTCTCGAACTGCTGCCGGGGGATCAGTCCATCTTTCAGGAGTGTTTCCGCCCGCTGGAGGTTGAGCTTGGCGTTGGCCTGTTCGGCCTCGCGCTGCGAGAGCGAGGCGCCGGCAACGGCGATCGACGCCTTGGCGCGGTTCACCTGCTGCTGCAACTCGTCGTCTTCCAACTCCGCGATCAGGGTATCCTTGCTGACGGTATCTCCCACATTCACCAGCAATTTCACCACGCGGCCCGCGGCCTTCGGCGTAACGTCCACCTGTTCCTTGGGTTTCAGCGCTCCTGTAAGCGCCAGCCGTTCGCGGATCTGGCCCATCCGGCTCTCCGTGGTCTCCACGGTTACCGTGCGTATATCGGTAGGGCCACCTGCTTTACCCTTGCTTTCGCTGGCGGCGGGCTTGCCTTGCTGGTAGAAGTAAAAGCCGGTTCCGGCGCCCGCAAGCACCAGGATGGCCAGGATGGATTTGATTGATGAAGACACCTGATAATTCTCCGAATGAGACTTGTAAACTTGGCTGCGAAAACCGGTGTCGCACTCAAGCTAATTCGAGTAGCGGCGACGTCCGGGAGAATGCAATTTCCTGGATTCCCCGCCGCCTTCGGACCGAAGCCAAACGCCACCGCTTCCGCCCCGGCCTGGTTTGCGCTGGCTTCCGGTTGGACGCCTGCAATTGGATACGGATTTCAACTCCTTGAAAAATATGGAGTTGTCAACTCCTTGAAAAACACGGAGTTGGACGGAACTAACAGAACGAACCCAAACTGGAAGGCCACCCGGAGGGTGCCTGCGGAGGCCCAATGGCGGGCGCACCTTACCTGCGATGAAGCCGGAAACCGAAGCTTAACATTAGGAGAGGCGTTCCGCGCGGGGCGGGGGTTACCCCTTTCCTCGGATTTCCAGGATTCGAGGGAAGCCGCATCTGCCCGGAAGCGCACGAGTTCGGAAAACCGACGGCGGCTGTGCTACCATTCTTCGGCAATGGCTGCTACCAGGGTGACGATCAATAATAACGGCTCGATTGTGATCGAGGGCGATTTCAGCATTCATGATGAATCCGGAGGCGAATACGGCTTGGCGGGGCGTACCCGCATCAGCTTGTGCCGCTGCGGACATTCGGCGAAGAAGCCGTTTTGCGATGGCAGCCACCGGCGGAATGAATTCGCTTCCGAATGTTGCGCCTATGATTTGCCGGAACCGGTGAAGAAGGTCTAAGTTTGCCCGGTTCCACGTTCCGGCCCCTCACACATGGCCATCGCGCAAGGCGCAAAGGTCCTTGAGATTCCGGTACCTGGACGCGAAATCGAGCCCATAGCCCACCACGAACTTATCCGGGACTTCGAAACCCCGGTAGGCGATTTCCACCGCTTCCTTGCGGCGGCTCGGCTTATCGAGGAACGTGGCGATGCGCAGGCTGGCCGGTTGCCGCTGCCCGAGTACACGCATAAGGTAAGAGAGCGTGATGCCCGTATCGACGATATCCTCGACGAGCAGCACATGCTTGCCTTCGATGGATTCGTCGAGGTCCCTCACGAGCTTCACCTCGCCCGACGACGTGCGCTCCTTCCCGTAGCTCGAAGTCGAGAGAAAATCCACGCTTACTGACCGCGGGATGGCCCTGGCCAGATCGGCAAGGAAGATCCAGGCCCCTTTCAGGACGCCCACGAGCAGCAGATGCTCCGCGGGAGGGTAATCCGCGTCGATTTGCCGTCCCAGTTCGGCAACGCGGCGGGCGATGGTATCGGCGGTGATGAGCACTTCGAGGCGTGAAGGTTCCATGCGGTGACCTCGTTTCGAGTATTGGCTTCGCCGGAGGCAATGCCCTTCGTTTGTAGTACCATGGACTCAATAGCCATTGGTAGCGCTCATTGCCGCTTCCCTTTCCGGGAGCGAGGCGAGCGGCGGCTAGGATCCCTAACGGAGAGCGAAAATAACCTGCGTGTCTGAAGGCAATCTCAGTTCCTCCCTCCCTATCCAACCCACTGGCGGCGACCGCGCCGAAGAGCAACTGGAAAACGCCGGCGGCACAACCCTCCCCGAAGACCTGCTCGAAGCCGTGCGCGGCGCCCAGGCCAAGCAGGCCGAAGACCTCCGGATCTTCGATCTGCGCGGCGTTACGAGCCTCACCGAATTCTTCTTCCTTTGCAGCGGCACGAACCAGCGGCAGAACCAGGCCATTTCCGACGAAATTCTGCGCCGGCTCAAGGATTCCGAAGGCCACAACCGCCTCCCTATGGGCGTGGAAGGCTATGAGAAAGCCGACTGGATCCTGATGGATTACGGCGACTTTATCGTCCACATCCTCTCCGCGCAGGCGCGCAAGTATTACGACCTGGAGCGCCTGTGGCGGCAAGCCAAGGAGTGCCCTGTTCCTGCGGAAGAACTGCCCGCGCATGTGGCGTCGAGCGCGGTTTCCTAAGCGATCTCGCTAACGCCAAACGCCAACCGGGAAATGAGCCAGTTCCAGCCCCGGTCCGTTAAGGGAGGCTCCTTTGCCCCTTGCCATTTCCCCTGCCGATGTTGAAGCGGCTGCCGTCCGCATTCGGCCCCTCGTGTCAGAAACTCCCGTGCTCGAAAGCGAGCGCCTGAATGAGCGCGCTGGGGCCAGCCTGTTCTTCAAGGCGGAGAATCTCCAAAAAGGCGGCTCATTCAAGCTGCGCGGCGCCGCGAATTTCGTTCGTCAGATCCCGCCGGGCGAACTAGCCGCTGGAGTGGTGGCTTTTTCTTCGGGCAACCATGCGCAGGCGGTGGCGATCGCGGCCCGTGACGCCGGAGCGCGCGCTACCATCGTGATGCCCTCGGACGCGCCGCGCGTGAAGCTGGAAGGCACGCGTAGCTGGGGCGCGGAGGTCGTCTTCTATGACCGCATGCGGGAAGACCGGGAGGTCATCGCCGCGAAGGTGCTGGCCGAGCGCCGCGGCACGCTGATTCCCCCGTTCGATCATCCCTGGGTGATCGCCGGCCAGGGGACCTGTGCGCTGGAACTGATGCGGCAGGTTCCGGATCTGGACGCGCTGCTCGTGTGCCTGGGTGGTGGCGGCTTGCTGGCCGGTTGCGCCGTGGCGGCCAAGGCGGCGAACCCCGCGATGCGGATCTTCGGCGTCGAACCGCTCAATGGCAACGACGGGCAGCAATCCCTGCGGAGCGGGAAGCGCGTTGCGATCCCCGTTCCCGACACCATTGCAGACGGCCTCCGCACCACCTGCGTGGGCGCGCACAATTTCCCGATCCTGCAGGCCCTTGTGGAAGACGTGCTCACGGTTACGGAAGAGGAGATCGTCGAAGCTGCGCGGCTGCTGTTCAAGGAACTGCGCGTCGTGGTGGAGCCGAGCGGCGCGGCGGCCGCTGCCCTCGCGCTCAGCGGCAAGTTGCCCGCTGGCGTGGAGCGCATTGGCATCACCCTTTCGGGCGGCAACGCGGAGCCCGCGTTCTTGCGCGGCCTGCTCGATTAACGAAGCGCGGCAGGGGCCACGGGCTTGGTGGCGTCCTGGATCCAGGTTGCCAGGCTGTCAAACAGCCCCGCCGGAAATTCGGCATCGAGCGAGCCGTAGGAATCCGCGCCGGTCAGCATCCGGTGGTTCGCATTTGGAATGATTTGCAGTTTCCACTCCGATTTCCGATCCTTCTCGAAGTACTGGGTGAAGCGGTCGCGGAGCGTTTCCGGCAGGCTCAGAGGGTCGTTCGATCCGGCAAGAATCAGCACCGGGATGGTGACCTGGCCCCAGAGCGCGGCGGCGTCAAACGAGAGAGACGTGGTAGCCGCGCTCAAGTTCCCGGCTTGCGGTACGTCGTTGGGGAATCCGGCGGCCTTGAACCATGCGGTGTTCTTCACGGCATCCCAGCGCTGGATGAGCGCCGTTCGCTTCTCGCCCGTGTCCCCGGTCCGCAGACTTTCGGCCAGATCGGTCACCAGAGCCTTGGCGGCGGCGACGTCGTCGGGGGCGATATTCTCGGAGCGCAGTTCCTGGTCGAGGTTCGCGAGGATGCGTTCCACGGGAAGCATGCCGCTGGGGGCAAGCAGGATCGCGAAATCCACCCGGTTCGTCTTCTGCGCCGTGAACGGGATGATCCATTCATTCTCGGAGAAGCCCGCGATACCCGCGCGGCTCATGTCGAGTTCCGTGCTCTTCTCGAGCAGATCGAGCACATAGAGCACATCCGCGCCGCGGGTTTCGAGATCCGCCGCAGCCAGCGGCCCAACCGCCGCACCCCCAGAGCGTCCGTATGCGACCGCCGCCACACCCCGGCGGGCCAGCGCCTTCGCGTAGTAGAGATTGCGCTTGTAGGCATCCGGGGAGGCATCGGGCATTAGCAACACGACGGGCAACTCAAACCGGTTCACAGGTTCCACCAGCACGCCGCCCAGCCGCGTAGCCTCGCCGGAGGCCGATTCCAGATTCACGGAGAGATCCACCATGTGATAGAGAAACTTCGTTCGGTTCAGCGTCTCAAAGCTGCTATAGCAGGTGAAGGCGAGAATGAAGAGGCCGAGCACAAGGCCGATCCGTCCATTCCGGGTTTGGGGCATCGAAAGAAAGAGCCCGATCGTGAAGGCCAAAGCCGCCACCGCACCCCAGATCGCGATGGAATCGAGCGGCCACTCGATGGCCAGCGGCCGCTCGACGTGATAACCGCAAAAGATCACAATGGCGCACGTAACCACGCTCAGCACCCAGAACATCACGCGCAAGAATGAGTTCATATTCAGCGGAAATCCTTCTCTCCATAGTGACGGCGAACCGGGCCATGAAGCAAGGACGCCCGGGCAGGCCAGGCTCTCAACCCTTCCTGCGTTACGTCCCGCTGCGCAATCGGCCGTAAACGTACGTCCAACCCGAGTCTTGACGGATACGGTCAGGCTGGACGCTGTTTCCAGCGGGCGGGGGCGAAGTTTTCGCGTCGTGGTGCTTGCGGTCAGCCATGCCGGGCAGGATGGTGAGGAGGTAGTCGCGCAGGGAGTGTTCGAGTCTGCGGCAGGTCGCGGCGACGCTCAGGAGTGCCTCCACCTTTGGGCCGGCATTCTCGCTGCCCAGATGGATCCCGTTCTTTCGTTTATGCGCACGTGCGCATAATTGCCTCCGAGCGCCACGCCGCGCATTGAGTTCTCCGGCGGCGAAGTCTTTCCGCGTCATCCCGCTCGCCCGGTAACGCATCACCAGTTGCTCGCCATAATCTAGGGACGAGTTCGAATCCTTCATTCCCCCAGATCAACACGCCTCAGCGGCGGCTTCAAGAATGCGGTTGCTCTGACGGATACGGAGTATCTCTACATCCGCAATTTCACGCCAGACCGCAATCCCGCGGGCGACCACCCCGGACCCGTCTGGCCTGCCGGAGAT
>JADYZL010000407.1 GCA_020853155.1 Bryobacterales bacterium | reverse complement strand
CGCCTATCAGCCGGTGGACGTTCTCCGCCCGGAAGTTTCCGCCTTCGGGGCTGATCAGAACCGAGTAAATGGATTGCGCGTCCTTTTCGGCATACGCCAACTGGAAGTTCTTTTCGAGGCGCGGATACGTACCCACGCCGATTACCAGCGCGTAGCTTCGCGGGATGGTGAGGGACTTGCCCGAGGAATCTTGCACTTCGCGGGGGACGTCCTTGTCCACGCGAAGATCCCGTTGCTGTGTGTTGGCTGGCTGTTGCGCGGCCAGGCTCAGTGCGGTCAGAGCGAATAGTCCAAGCGCGCCCAGCCGGGCGAACGCTCGCTTAATTGTGCGCGATGCGGAATTCATAGATCACGGGTCCTTCCGTTGTGGCGGGAGCGGTAATCACCTGCGTCTCGCTCTGGCGCATAAAGAACAACTCGCGGGAGTTGGCGCGGTTGAGCTTGCTCCAACTCTCCGGGAGCGCATTGTCGCTGGGCACACTACGCAATCCGGCGGAACTGTCGATGCACTCGCCACGGGCGCGGAATAGCGAATCGTCGCAGCGGGGTTTCATCCGGTGCGGCGGCACGCGCGGCGCGGCGGGAGCACCGCCGGATGGCAACAACTCCGTGGGGTTCATGGGCCGCGGGCTCACCATCCAATAGCTGATGTCGTGCCCGGCCGGACCAGCCACGATGAACTGCGCCTTGGTTGCGGGAACGAGATAGCTCTTGCCCGCTTCCACGCGATTCTCCGCGCCCGTATCAGCCGTGGGGAAGAGCAATTCGTAGCGCCCGGACGTGCCGAGATTCGTCACGTAAAGATAGCCGTCAAAATCGGCGGTAAAGCGGAAGCGCACACGGTCCCCCTGCTCCAGGACGTGACCGGGGTCGATCGCTTTCCAGGATTGCCCGCTCCATTTCTCGAGCACCACTTCCATGCGGCGGGGGCCATCCGCCTTCGATGCCGCGGGAAGCGCAGCAGCCAGAGCCAGAATTCCCAACAGCAGCATCCCTGTTCGGAAGCGGAACCGTTCCAGTCGAGTCATGGCGCATCCTCCTTCCGTGTGGCCGGTCTAGCGGTGAACCAAGCCAAGGTCCGCCACCACGCGGGCATCTTTCGCATTCGACGGATTCACCACATACGTGGCGATCTTCATATCCGGCACGTAGCTGGCGTTAAGCGGCCGCACGGCTCCATAGTTCGAGTCGCCCGGCCCATCGGCCACCTTCTCCACCACCAGATCCCGGGAATATGCGCGGCGCAAGCTGCCCACCACATCGTCGCGGATATCCATGCTGTTCACGGCAAGCAAGACCTTCGGACCGCTGCCCAGTTCCGGCGTCGCGACCGGGCTGGCCTTGGCGGGCGAACCCGGGGCAGGCTTCGTGCCGAGATCGTAAATGAGATTCTCGAGGCTGGGTTCCGGCTGCCGCGAGAAAACGAGGAAGAGCTTCTCTTCGCCCGCCTGCTCGTCGAAGGTGAACACGTAGCCCGAAGGGACCGTGGTGACCGTGTTGGCCTCAATGCGGTTGCTGCCGCCCTCCACTTCCGGCGAGGGGAAGAGGGGGCGCCACGCGCCGCTCGAACCGCGGGCGATGATATACAGATAGCCGCTTTCATTGGTCTCCACGGCGACCTGAATGCGGTCGCCGGACCGGAAGGCGGTATCCACCGGGACTTCCTGCGCGCTGCTTCCCACACGCTTGATGAGGGTGTACCTCAGGCCCAACGGGTTCAGATCCACCGGCAGGTAGCCGGCCTGCACCAGTTGGCCGTCGCTCTGCGTGCGCGCCATCTCCGCGGGCGGCGCCACGCGCTTCTTCTCGATACTTTTCGCCACATCGACTGGAACGGCCAGCGCCGGCACGGCCGGCTTCGCGCGGTTCGGACGAGCCGGTCGCGCGGAGGCTGTCTGCTGCTTCGCTGCGGGGACAAAGAACAACTCTCTCGCGGTGAGCCGTTCGGAGGCCGGGCGCTGCCCCATGACCAGCACAGCGCTCACCGTGATAAGCAATGTAAGAAAGAACGATCGATTCATTCTGGAATTCCTTTCCCCGTCGCGCGGCCTTTGTCCTTCCTGACGTCCGTTGCGACGACCGAGTTCCATACCCGCGCGACTCCCGCAGAAGGGGCTGCCGACGGGAAGGGCGCGCCCCAATCCAAGATCGGCAGACGGAACCTTCGCGGACAGACCCAGTTCTGTGTCCTCATCTTACTTCTGCGATTTTGCAGAGCGAATCAGATCGTTGGAGTAGTACTTCCGGTGGGTGAACGTCGCGGGGCGAGGAACGACGGATCGAAACGGGCTCGCCGGCGAGGGAAAATGAGGCTGAAATTGGGTTGGACCGGAGGATCACGTCCGCAGTGGAGCCGCTTGGCGGGTCTCGCAGGCTGCGACGGTCGCTGGACTGTGGACGAAGGAGAGTTGCGGGCGGCTTGTAGAGCTAGGTGGGTTTTCCCGTTGGACACGAGAACCCCCTCTTCACCGGCCATCCGCACTTCCTCCTCGCGCGCCCGAAATCAGATGAGCCCCACCCCGCATGAATCGCAATATTCGGCCGGGATGCATTTTTGAAATATGGCCACAAGATGTGAAATAATTTGAGTGTCCGTCTTTTCAAATACTTGCTGGCACCGAAGCCCTCCTTTGCGCTAGGATAAATGGGTTAGGAAGCCCAGACGCACTTGTCCTAAGAATCATCAGGAGGCGAGATCGAAAGATGAGGAAGAAATACATTGTACTGAGCCTGCTGGCTCTAGCTCTTTT
>JADYZL010000406.1 GCA_020853155.1 Bryobacterales bacterium | reverse complement strand
GCTTCGATTCGTTTCAGCTTGTTCTGGGCGAAGAAGCCGATGGAACGGCTGTCCGGAGACCAGAAGGGGTACTCTGCGCCTTCGGTTCCGGCGAGGGGTCTGGCGCCTGGAGTTTGGATGGACTGGACATAGAGTTGAGTTCTGCCTTCCACCGTGGCGGTGAACGCCAACATCTTGCCGTCGGGAGACACGGCGAGTTCGCGGAAGGGTGACTTGCCGGGAGGCAGCAGCGAGGCGGTTAATACAGGCACCTCGGGCTTACGGAGGTGGAAGGCTCCAAGAACCAAAGCAGTGGCGGTGGCGAAGGCGGCAAGGGCCCACGCCAACCACGGCCGCGATCCCGAGGCGGGCTTGCTAACGGGCTCCGCGCCCCCTGCCCGCAGGTCGAGCAACACGTCCCGGATGGATTGGTAGCGGTCCTCGGGGTCCTTTTGCAGGCAGCGGCGTGTGATCTTTTCGAGCCAGGGTGGCTCGACGGGTGCGGGATCGGTGGAGAGAATGGCTCCGACGAGGCTGGAGTAGTTTTTGCCTTCGAATGCCTTGCGGCCGGTGACCATTTCGTACAGCACTGCACCGAAGGCCCACACGTCGGCGCGGGGGTCGGCTTCTTTCCCTTCGAACTGCTCAGGGGCCATGTATTGCGGGGTTCCGAGCACGGTGCCTTCGCTGGTGAGGGAAGCGACGATGGTGGCCTCAGTGGGTCCGGGCTTGGCGGTGGACTTGGCGAGTCCGAAGTCGAGTACTTTGACGCCGTCGCGGGTGAGCATCAGGTTGGCAGGCTTGATGTCGCGATGGGTGACCCCGGCGCGGTGAGCGCGGTCGAGTGCATCGGCGGTCTGCATGGCATACTGCAGGGCCGTGTCGAGAGGGAGTGCTCCGCGCTGCAGACGCGCATCCAGCGTTTCGCCCTCCAGGTGCTCCAGAATCATGAAGCTGGTACCCTGCACTTCGCCGATGTCGAAGAGCACGCAGATATGGGGGTGGTTCAGCGAAGCCACGGCGCGCGCTTCGCGTTCGAAGCGGGCTTTGAGATCTTCGCGCTTGGCGATGTGCTCGGGGAGTACCTTGATGGCGACCGTGCGATCGAGGCGGGTATCGCGGGCTTTGTAGACCTCGCCCATGCCACCGGCTCCGATCGGCGCGAGGATTTCGTAGTGGCTGAGCTTGTCGCCGGGGGAGAGAGGCATGACGGGTTTCGGTTAGTGTATCGCAGGAATGGCGAACGGTGGGCTTGGCAAGACGAGGAGCCGCCGCCTTCCGTTGGTTCAGCGCTCAAGCCGCGCCTTGAAGCGCTTTCGCAACCATCTCCGGAAAGCGGTCAATCACCTTGAGATAGGCTCGGACCGGGCTCGGTGGCTGAGCCCCACTGCTCTCCCAATCCTGCAAGGTTCGCACGTTGAAGCCATATCGTTTGGCAAACTCGGCTTGCGATAACCCGCTTCTTCCGCGGATTGCTTTGATATCTACCGCTCCCGGAAAGGGCTGAAAGTATTTTCCCCGAACGGCGCCCAAGGGGAGTTCCCGCACTTCAGGAATATCTGTGGTGTCAATATCCGCGTCCGCCGCGCTCTGTGCACGAGCGATCTCATTCTTCTGCTGCTCGGTCAGGGGTTTGCCGAGAATCTCCTCTTCACGGAATCGTTTCCGCATAGAGCCTCCTTTCGTGGGGTGTGGCGCGGCGCGCAGAAATAACCCGGATTACGATTTCTGCTCCCTCTTCGCCATAGGTATGGACAACCGTGAGAAACAGATAGTGTCCTCGAAAACGAGTGCGGCCGTCTCAAACGAGAGGCCGTGTTTTCGTTGGTTACTCTCATTCTTGTCTTCATCCCACTCGAACCTCACGCATTTACTATACGGAATTTCCGCATAATTGTGCATCCGGTCGAAGGCAGCGCCGGCGATTTGTAGGGCATCCGCGGTTAGGATGGCATATTGGAGCGCGGTGTCGAGCGGCCGATGTCGTAGAGGACGCAGATGTGGGGGTGATTGAGGGAGGCTACGGAGCGGGCTTCGCGTTCGAAGCGGGCTTTGAGATCTTCGCGATTGGCGATGTGGTCGGGGAGGACTTTGATGGCGACTGTGCGGTGGAGGCGGGTATCGAGAGCCTTGTACACCTCACCCATGCCGCCCGCGCCGATGGGCGCTAGGATCTCGTAGTGGCTGAGCTTGGAACGGCGAATCGTGGGCTTGGCTTTAGCGCATTGCTGTTACACTGACCATATGCCAGCCAAGGCCGCGCTCACCGAAGAGGCCTATCTTCGCACGAGCTTCCCGGACCTCGATCGGGAATTTCGGGACGGGGAGGTGAGCGGCACCCGAACTGCGTATCAAGCTCCGGCCCGGGCGCCACGCGATCCCCGACGTTTCTGTTTTCTGGCCCGCAGAGCCTGCCGGCAGTGTTCCGGATCGCCTCCCGCTGATCGCGATCGAAATCATTTCCCCCGACGACCGTATCGCAGATGTTTTGGAGAAACTGCGCGAATACACCGCAGCCGGCATTGTCCATGTCTGGCTGCTCGATCCGCGCAATAAGCGGCTGTACTTCTATCAGGACGGCTTGCGCGAGGTGCAGGGCTATCCGGTGCCGGAACTTGCGATGGAAGCGAGCGCCGGCGATCTGTTCGACTAACGGCGCGAATTTACCTAAAACGTTCAAACACCGAGGCACAAGGCCGGGAGCTGCGATAAGCTTTGTTTATAGCAGACTGGTGTCTGATGAAACGGGGATAGGAGTTTGCCACGTGGAGTTGTATCCGTTGAAAGTGTTTCTGGCGGTTGCCAGCGAAAAGAGCTTTTCGCGTGCTGGGGAGAAGCTGTTACGCACGCAGCCGGCCGTGTCCCTCGCCGTGCAGCGGCTGGACTCGCAATTGGGTGAGAAACTGATTGACCGATCGGGTCGCGATTTGTTGCTGACCG
>JADYZL010000405.1 GCA_020853155.1 Bryobacterales bacterium | reverse complement strand
GTCTACTTCGCGGTCCGAGCCGCCCTGCTCCACGAGGCGGGCCACGGCGGCTCCGTCAATGGCGGCGCGGGGCGCGAAGCCGTAAGGCTCCATGACGATGGAGGCGGCGTGGAGTTCGAGCCCGTGCTGGAGATCGCGTTCGCTTACGCCCAGCGCAGCGAGGCCGATTTCGCGCGATTGGCGGATTGCCGCGCCGGCTGCGCTCTCCGCGCCCTCCGCTTGTGCCCCCAGGGCGATTTGCGCGAGGGAAGCTCCCGCGGCCATTGCCAGAAATCTTCGGCGTTTCATTGTGTAAGAAGGCCTCCCGACGTGGATGCTCGTCCAGGCTCCGAATGATGTAACCGCTGACACCGCGGGCATTTGCTGCGGAGTTGAAATGCGGATGACATGGAGGGCGGGGATCTGGAATTCGAGGATCGATCTCTACTATTTCACACTATTATGCGACCGGTTCCACGCGGGGAGGCCGATGTGCCTCTGGATTGGCGGCAAGGAGAGCCTCGCTGGGATGGAGGAGATCAAGAGCGGGTGGGACGTGGCATTCGGGCGGAAGCGAACTGGGCATGGTTTCGATGGCGTTCAGTGGGTGTGGATGGCGATGATTTCGTAGCTCTGGGTGGTGTATTCGACGTGTTTCACTTTGAGGAGGGCTTCGAAGTAGGGAACGCCGTTCCTCGCGGGGGGGAGCCGGTTGACCAGGTCCCGGAGCGACGCTTCGGTGGTGACCAGGTTGGCCGCCGCTTCCGTGCCGGACATTTCCTGGCCGGAGAAAATCAGGACGTTTCCGCCGCCGCTTGGGTTCGGGAGGGACGCCACGACGGAGAAGCGCTCCACGGTGCCGGTGATGGTTGGATTCTCGAGCCGGAGTTGTGTGAACTCGCCCTTCCGGGGCTTGCGGTTATGGACGATGACATTGCGGTCGCCTTCGTCGTAGGCGAAATGAAAGTCGAGAGAATTGTCGAAGAGGTCGACCCAAGGGATGGCGCGGCGGGACCCTACCAGGATCAGATTCCCGCGCTGGAGGTTGCGGAGGTTCAAGTCCCGGGAGTACGCGACGGAAACGCGGGTGGGATCGAGGACCCCGGAAATCCACAACCGCCGGAGCATCATGACATCCGCGAGCGAGGTGTACCGGCGCTCCATCAAGTAACGGAGCACGTCCTTCATCTCCGCGGAATGATGGGGACGGTCCAGCTCCGCGCGGTAGGTGCGAGCCACGTATTCCTCGAGGGAGATTGGGCGGCGCAGCATGTCCTGGAGGGCGGAGAAGGTGCTATCGGCGACGACCACCGTGGTTTGTGTGCCCTCGGGCGCGAATGCGGTCCAGAACCGTCGCAGCGTTGTGCCTTCGATTCGAGACGTAGGTTGACGCAGGGCCAGCCAGGCGCAAAGGAGGGCGAGGGCAAGACACAGCGAGACGAGCGCCGGGACTTGCCAGCGCGAAACCAGCAGGGCCGGGGTGGCAGTTGCTGAGGCAGGGAGTGCGAGGGCTGGCGCCGCTACCGCCTGCCGAAGGTGCATCACCGGAACGTAAGAGCCGCGCGGGATCTCCAGGATGAGGATCTCCTCGCGGCCCTCGTCTTCAAAATACTTTTCGAGGCGCTTTCTGAGTTGGGAGGCCTGCACGCGGACGAGCGTATCCTGGGTGGAATCGTAGCCCTCGGGGCGCCCGAAGACCGCTACCCCGATCTCGTGCTCGCGGATCTCCGTTGCGCCATCCATCCATGCCCGGCGGCACAGATACTGCAATAACTCCTGCAATTTCGCCGAGCGTTTGAGCTGATCGGAATTCCGTAGACGTTCAAGGACCTCCCATCCTTCCGTGTGCTGCGCAAGAGGGCCGACGGGCGGAATCCCCTCGGGCTCGATTTTCGACGACATTGAGGCAATCGTTCCACTTTGCTGATTTGTAAATAGTTTACAGGAAGTCTTCTCCGTGAATTCACCGAGAATTTACTTGCCCGCACCCAGTGGCGGAAGGATTATGCAAAGTACGGTTGGATATTTCCACCAGGAACAGAGGTTATCGATGAAATTGATGGCAAGACTCCTCGCGCTTGCGCTGATCGTGGGGGGCACGGTCTGGGCGCAGCAGATCACGGGAACGGTGACGGGTGTGGCTACAGACCCGAGCAGCGCCGTGCTCTCCGGAGTGCGGATTGAGCTGCGGAATTTGCAGACCAATGTTGCTCGCGAGGTGACGACGGACAATACGGGAGCGTATTCCATCCCGTTTCTCCCTGCGGCATCGTACTCTCTGACGGCGAGCGCACCGGGCTTCCGGAAGTTCCATGTCGAGAGCTTCGTGCTGCAGGTGGGGCAAACGGCGCGTGTGGACGTGGCGCTGCAGATCGGCGATGTGGCCGAGACGATTTCGGTTTCGGCGGAGGCGTCCGTGCTGCAGACGGAATCCGCATCGGTTGGCTCCGTGGTGGATAGCGCGAAGATTGTGGATTTGCCGCTGAATGGGCGAAACTTTGTGCAACTGGCGCAACTGGTTCCCGGTGTGAATCCGGGGACGCCGGGCTCGATTTCGGTGCGACGGGGACGGGGATCGATCGGGGAGACATCAAGCGCGTTCGGCGGAACGGGAATGTCGGCAAACGGCGCGCGGGACACGAATAACCGCTTCTACCTGGACGGCGTGGAATTCATGGACTACGACGCTTATTCGTATCCGTTTGCGTTGTCGGTGGATTCGCTCTCCGAATTTCGCGTGGAGACCTCCACGGCATCCGCGGAGTACGGCGGCGCTCCCGGCGGACAGGTTTCGATTTTAACCCGCCGAGGATCCAATCAAATCCGCGGCACGTTGTGGGAGTTCAACCGGAACGACGCGCTGACCCAGACTTACAACGCCATCGCGGAGAAGGAGGCGGCATCGCCCCGGCTGAACCGGAACCAGTATGGCGCGAATGTTGGGGGGCCGGTATTCATTCCGAAGTTCTACGACGGAAGGAACAAGACGTTCTTCTTCTTCAATTGGGAGAGCGGCCGACGGGCTTCCGGCGCGGCCGCCGGTTACCGGCTGGTTCCTCCATCGGCCATGCGCACGGGCGATTTTAGCACGCTACGCGATTCTCGGACGGGCGCGGCCTATGCGCTGAAGGATCCGTTCAATGGAACCAACGGGGTTTTCCCGAACAACCAGATTCCGCAAGCGCGCCTCAGCCCCCAAGCGGTGACGTTCCTGAAGTACACGCCGGAGCCCAACACGTCCGTGGGCACGCTGAACTTCATTAATACGCCGATCAGCGCCGTGGCCACGCAAGATAACTACACCTATCGTCTGGACCATAACCTTGGGGGAAGCGACGCACTCGCCTTCCGCTATGTGTGGAACTCGACGAAGGAGATGGGCACCCCCTACTGGGGCAACGACGTCCGGGATAACGATGCGCGTACGAAGAATCTCGCCGGGACGTGGACGCGCATGATCAATTCCAGCATGGTGAATGAAGCACGGTTTGGCTGGAACGACATGACGGAACAGGAGATCTTCGGAACGACCAATAAGCCGCAGTTCGACATCGCGGGCGCGATGGGGCTTCCCCTGGTCTCGCGGCTTCCGGAGGATTTCGGACCGCCGAGCATTTCGATCGCGAACGGCCGGGATGGGGGGTACAGTGTCTTCGACCTGCAACGGCAGATCGGTCCGCGCGTGCGGGGCAACGCCGTCTACAATTTTAATGACATCTTTTCCATGCAGCGGGGGGCGCACTTCGTCAAGATCGGCGTGGATTTCGTACAGCGGGGCTTCACGTTCGGGCAGGCGCGCAACGCCCGGGGCACCTTCCGCTTCGACGGCACGTATTCGGGCTCTTCGCTCGCGGATTTCATGCTGGGTTATGTGAAGTATGCGGAGATTAATCCGGACCACACGGATACGGACTTGCACGCGCTGTGGCAGAGCTACTTTGTGCAGGACGATTGGAAAGCCACGCCGAACCTCACCATCAATATCGGCTTGCGTTACGACTACTTACAGCCTCTGTTTGACTCGAAGGGAAGAATGGCGAATATCGAGCAGAACGGACTGTTTGTGACCAAGCTGGTTACACCCGAAACGGCCAAGTATCCGCGCATGGTGCGTGGCGACAAGAACAACTTCGGGCCGCGCGTGGGTCTTGCGTGGCGGCCGGGGTTTGTGAAGGACGGCGTTGTCCGGGCGGGATACGGCGTCTACTACAACCACATTCATCCGAACTCCCCGTTTGGCATGACGGAGTCTTCCCAGGCGAAGAGCAGCTATCAGGTGGACGGGCCGGTTTCCGGCATTCCCACTGTGTTTTTCAATGATCCGTTCGCAAGCGCCGTCAGCCCCGGCGTGCAACTCAATGCGGTGGTGTCGAACGACCCGGACTACCGCGATGCCTACATCCAGCAATGGAACCTCACGGTTCAGAAGAAAATCCTGGGAGGCTTCGTGGTGGACACGGGCTACGTGGGGTCAAAATCCACGCGCTTGAGCGTCACGCTGCCCTCGATGAACCGGCCCTTCTACACGGTGGACCCCCGGACGCCCGGCTTGCCGTCGCTCAACAAGCGCCGTCCGAACCAGGACTTCCAGCGTTCGGTCTCGGGCGACAAATCCATCGGGAACTCGAACTATCACTCGCTGCAGGCGCGCATTACGCGCAGTACCGGATTCGGGCTTAATAGCACGACGGCGTATACGTGGTCCAAGTGCATTTCCGGACCGAGCGACATTGGCGCGGATATTGGGGGCGGCTCTTTCATCGGCACGCTCCAGAATCTCTATGACATGTCGGGCGAGCGCTCGCTGTGCGGCTTCGACGTCACTCAGCGCTTTGTGCAGGCGCTGGTGTATGACATCCCGCTATTCAGTTCCTCCTCCAGGCTTCTCCGGACGGCACTCGGCGGTTGGCAGGCCTCGACGATCATCACCGGCCAGAGCGGCTTCCCCGGGAACATGGTCTACGAAGTGGATACCACGGGGACCGGGGTGGGACTGCGTCCGGACATGGTGGCGGGCCAGAAGGCCAATCTCGATCCGGGGGAACGCACCTATCAGCGCTGGTTCAATACGGATGCGTTCGCGCCTCCGGCTTTTGGATATTATGGCAACTCACCGCGTACGGGCGGCATCCGGCTTCCCGGCGTCTTCAACGTAGACTTCTCAGTGAACAAGCAGTTCCGGATCTCGGAATCCCGGCGGGCCGAACTGCGGACGGAGTTCTACAACCTCTTCAATCATTACAATCCGGAACCGGGTTCCGTTGACCGGAACTTGCGCTCCGTCAACTACGGAAAGGTGGGCGGAGGCGTGCAGGGTCTGACGACGCGGGTGATTCAGATTGGGCTGAAGCTCTACTTTTGACGACCGATTTGGGGAGCGTCGCGAGGGCTACTTCGGAGGGGCCTAGGCCGCTTTCATCGTTATGGGCGCTATCTCGGGACGGGGTGGCGCCCATTTTCCCGTTTGGATCGGGGAGGTGTTCCCGTCGACAGTCATGAGACGGCCCTGGCTTCCCGCCGGATAACGCGGCCTTCGAGGGATTCCGGGTACACTCGAAACTGTGGCTGCGTCCGGCTCGAGCAACGAAGAACAGGTTTCCGCAAAACGCTACGATTGGCGGCTTACGCGGCGGATGCTTGCGTGCCTGCTGCCTTACCGCAAACAAGTCGCAGTGGCGCTGGTTTCGCTGGGGCTCTATGCGATGCTCCAGGTGGCGCCGCCGCTGTTGAGCAAACTGGCGATTGACAGCTACTTGGCCACGCCCCGCCAACCTCTGCCCGCGTTGCTTGCGCCTTATCTGCCGCAAGATCCGCCCACGGCCATCGTGTGGATTTCCACCGCTTTTTTTGTCGCGCTGGTGTTGACGTTCGTGCTCCAGTTCATCCAGAGCTACATCATGCAGTGGACCGGGCAGCATGCGATGTTCAGCATCCGCCGCGCGTTGATGGAGAAGCTGCAGCAGTTGGACCTCGCCTACTACGACCGGAACCCGGTTGGAAGGCTGGTGACGCGCGTGACCACGGACGTGGATGTGCTCAATGAGTTGTTCGCCTCCGGCCTGGTGACGGCGCTGGCCGACGTGCTCTCGCTCACGCTGATCATCACGGCGATGTTTCTGCTGAGCCCGCAACTGACGTTGCTGCTGACGCTCGCGATTCCGGTTGTCGTGTACGCGACGTATCGCTTCCGCAAGGCTTCGCAGGAGGGCTACACGCAGACCCGCCTTGCCACGGCGAAAATCAACGCATTCCTGAACGAGCACGTGACGGGCATCGCCGTGCTGCAACTGTTCAACCGCCAGCGGCGCGCCCTGGACGATTTCGCCGTGGTGAACCAGGAATACCGGGAGGCGATGCGGCGCACGATTTTCGCCTATGGCTGGTTCTATCCGGTGGTCGAGTTCACGGGGGCGGTGGCGCTGGCGGCCATCCTCGCGCGAGCGGGCGTTCTGATTCAAAACGATGCTGTTTCGATAGGGTCTCTCGTCGCCTTCTTTCAATACGGCTCGCGATTCTTCCGGCCGATCCAGGAACTGAGTGAGAAGTACAACCTGCTGCAATCGGCACTCTCGGCGGGCGAGCGCATTTTCAAGCTGATCGATACGCCGGTGGAGATTCAGGCTCCCGCGGGTCCCAAGCCGTTTCCGGAGGAGGCGCGCACGATTGATTTTCAGAATGTCTGGTTCGCGTACCGGGATGAGGAATGGATTCTGCGCGACTTCAGCATCCGGATTGAACCGGGCGAGATGGTGGCCATCGTCGGACATACGGGCGCGGGGAAGACCACGCTGATTAGCCTGCTGCTGCGCTTCTACGACGTGCAGAAAGGCCACATTCGCATCGGCGGCATCGACATCCGGGAACTGGACCCGCGCGACCTTCGCCGGCATTTCGGCATCGTGCTGCAGGACCCGTATTTGTTTACGGGAACGCTGGGCGGAAACATCCGGCTGGGCAGTTCCTGGATTCAGGACGAGGACCTGATTTCCGCCGCGGAACAGGTGAATCTGCTCGATTACATCGAGGCGCTCCCCTTGCGCTTCGATCAGCCGGTGCGGGAGCGCGGCGAGGGCCTCTCAACCGGGCAGAAGCAACTTGTGAGTTTTGCCCGCGCACTGGCGCACAATCCGCGATTTCTGATTCTCGACGAAGCGACATCAAGCGTGGATACAGAGACGGAACAGAAGGTGCGGGACGCCCTGGGCAAGATGGTGAAGGGCCGCACATCGCTGATCATCGCGCATCGCCTCTCGACGATCCAGAAGGCGGACCGCATCCTGGTGATGCACCGCGGCGAATTGCGGGAACAGGGCACGCACCGGGAACTGCTGGCGCAGCGGGGGATTTACCATCGCCTCTATCAATTGCAGTACCGGGATCAGGAGCACTCGCAGCGAGGATCGGAACCGGCCTTGCAACGGCTGCCGGAGGCACACAACGCATGAGGCGAGCGAATTCGAACGAGGCGCGTTTTGCCCTGCCGCGCGTCTACCCCATTCTGGATACGGCCACGCTCGGCGCGCGGCGGTTGACTCCGCTCGACGCGGCGCGCGCGATCATCGAAGGCGGCGGGCGGATTCTCCAACTGCGGCACAAGGAGGGGTTCACGCGCGCGCTTTTCGAGGAGGCGGCACGGGTGGCCGCGTATTGCGCGGAGGCCGGCGTGACGTTTGTCATGAACGATCGTGCCGATCTGGCGCGGCTGCTGAACGCGGGGTTGCACGTGGGGCAGGAGGATCTGCTTCCTTCCGACGCGCGGCGGGTGCTGGGCGGCGAATTGCCGCTCGGCTATTCCACGCACAATCTCAAGCAACTGCGGGAAGGCGCGGCGGAGCCGGTGGATTACCTGGCGATCGGCCCCATTTTCGGCACGGTGAACAAGCAAAATCCCGACCCCATGGTGGGGCTGGAGCCGCTGCGGCTGATTGCCGGGAGCGCCGGGCATCCGGTGGTGGGCATCGGGGGCGTGACCCTCGAAAACGCTCAGCGGCTGTTTGACGTGGGAATCGCGAGCGCGGCGATTATCGGCGATCTTTACGCGCTTGGAGACACGGCCGGCGACATCCGGCGCCGCATGACCCAGTGGAGTGACCTTTATCCCCATGGCTGACACAATCACGAATCCAGCGGAAAGGGCGGGCGGGCTCGTCAAGGGGCTTGGGCTGCTCGACGCCACCACGATCGTGATGGGGTCGATGATCGGCAGCGGCATCTTCATTGTGTCGGCGGACATCGCCCGGCAGGTGGGTTCGCCGGGGTTGCTGCTGGTGGTCTGGTTGGTGACCGCCATCCTTACGCTTTGCGCCGCGCTGAGCTATGGAGAGCTAGCCGCTGCCATGCCGCACGCGGGCGGGAAGTATGTGTATCTCCGCGAGGCCTACGGCCCCTTGACCGGATTTCTTTATGGCTGGACGCTCTTTCTGGTGATCCAGACGGGCACGGTTGCCGCGGTTGCCGTGGCCTTTGCGAAGTTCGCGGGCGTGCTGTTTCCGGCGATCTCCGACGCGAATGTGCTGCTCGGGCTGGGGCCTCTGCGGATCACCACGCTGCAAGCGCTTGCCATCGCGATTCTGGTGTTTCTGACGTGGTGGAATACGCGAGGGCTTCGCTACGGCGCGATTCTCCAGAATGTGTTTACGATCACCAAGACCGGCGCGCTGCTTGGGCTGATTTTGTTGGGGCTGCTGTTAGGTTCACGTTCCGGGGCCGGAGCGGCGAATCTAGAAATCTTCTGGCCCGCCAACCTGGGTTGGTGGGAGGGACTGCGCCTGGTGGGCGTGGCGACGGTGGGCTCGCTCTTTGCCTCCGACGCCTGGTATAACGTCACGTTCACCGGGGAGGAAGTGCGCAACCCGAAACGCAACCTGCCGCTCGCGCTCACGATCGGCGTATTGAGCGTCTCCGCGCTCTACCTGGCGACGAACTGGGTCTACCTGCAGGTGCTTCCGTTCGAGGCGATCCAGCATGCGCCGGCGGATCGCGTGGGCACCGCCGCCGCCGAGGTGCTGCTCGGCCCGGTTGCCCGGCAGGTGATGGCTATCGCCATCATGATCTCGACCTTCGGCTGCATCAACGGATTGCTGCTGGCGGGGGCCCGCGTCTATTACGCAATGTCTCTCGACGGACTCTTCTTCCGGGCGGTTTCGAAGCTCAACCGCCGCACGGCGAGCCCGAATGCTTCTCTCGTGGTGCAATGTATCTGGGCCAGCCTGTTGTGTCTTTCGGGCACTTACAACGACTTGCTCGACTATGTGATTTTCGCCGTCCTTCTGTTCTATGCGGCCACCACATCCGCGCTTTTCGTATTGCGCCGCAAGCGGCCGGAGATGGAGCGCCCGTATAAGGCGATCGGCTATCCGTTCATCCCGGCCTTCTACACGGTTTGCGCGGTCGCGATCTCGCTGCTGTTGCTCGTCTATAAGCCGCGCTTTACGTGGCCGGGTCTAGGATTGGTGCTGCTGGGTATCCCGGTCTATTATTTGTGGAAGCGCCAGCGGGGCCGCGGCAGCGCCGCGCGGGGTTAGCCTCCAGAAGCGCCTGGCGCCTCGTGTGCGAGCACCGGCAAGCGTGGGAGAATGAGAGAGAGCCGGGCAATGAGGGATTTCCTTGCCCGCGAATCCCATCGGAAAGCCTGCCCGCCGATTTTCTAAGCCACCATGCCGCGTAAACGATTCCGTCTTGAACTGAAGCAGGAAGCGATTTCATTGGGAGACCGCACCCTGGTTTTTCACACCACGAAGCTGCCGCGCCTCGAAGAGCCGGAGGAACCGTTTCGCGATCTGGATCTTCTTGCGATGCAAGCGGTGCGGGCCGCGGAAACGGGCGCGGATGTGATCGATCTCTCGGCGATGAGCCTGAACCCCACCCGCTGGCCGGTGAGCGCGGAAGTGGAGTTGCGCAGCGTCCTGCCCATGGTGAAACGGTTGCGGAAGGAGAACGTTCCCTGGATCTGCGTCACGACGTGCCATGCCGCCGTGGCGGCGGCGGTTCTGCAGGCGGGCGCTACGTTTATTAACGACCCCAGCGGGTTGAAGGTGGACCCGGAACTCGCCCCCGCCGTAAGCCAGCACGACGGAGCACTCATCATCGCTCACATGCGCGAAACGCCGGCGGCGTGGAGCCAGCTCTCTCCGCTGCACGACCCCGTCAATGAGGCGCTCGTCGTGCTCAGCGCGAACGTCAACCGGGCTTTGCGGGCCGGGGTGCCGCGCACGCGGATTCTGGTGGATCCGGGCCTCGGGCTCGGCAAGCGCAAGGAAGAAAACTCTCAGATCCTGGGCCACTACGACCGGCTGCGGGAAATCGATTATCCGGTGGTGATGACGGTGGCGGGAAAACTCTTTGCTGGGGAGGCTCTTCCGGAAGGCGGGCATGCGGTGGAACTTGCCGCGGCCACTTTCGCCATACAAGCTGGGGTTCACGGCATTCGCGGTCCCCACAGCGTCGAGTATCGCTCCATCGCCAATCTGATCGACCCACTGCTTCTCGCGCGCGGCGAAGATGCCGCTCCGAAATCGAGGCGTCCATTTGCGCCAGCGCGTCCGCGTGGGGTGTTTGTCCGCCCGCAACCCGGCGGCGCAGGCGGCATGGGGCGAAAGGGCGAACAAGCGCCACTGCGGCCGCCTCTTCGCGGGGAATCCTGAACGCGGAGGCCCTCCGTGGGAACGCTCTCTTGTCTACTTCGCGACGGCCTCCGGTGAGCGCACTCCCCGTGGCGCCGGCTGGCAGCGTTCGCAGTAGTGCGTGCCGCGCTGCCCCACGACGATGCGCCGGATGGCCGCGCCGCAGCGTGAGCACGGTTTGCCTTCGCGCCCATATACCTGGTGCCGCGATTGGAAAGCTCCGCGGCGGCCTTCCGCATCGACGTAATCGGAGATGGAAGAGCCGCCCTGCGCGATCGCTTCGAGCAGCACGCGGCGCATCGCCTCATGGAGCGCCAACGATTTCCTCGCGGGCACATCGCATGCCGGCGTGAGCGGGTGAATGCGCGCCTGAAATAGCGCTTCGTCCGTATAGATGTTGCCCATGCCGCGGAGGAAGGCCTGGTTGAGCAGAAGGCTCTTCACGGGCCCCCGGCGCGCGTGGAGCGCTTGCGTGAACTCCGATGGGGAGATTTCGAGCGGCTCCGGACCAAGCGCCAGCGCCGAAGCGTCTTCGATCAGCTCGAAGCGTCCAAAATGGCGGGGGTCGTCGAAGACAAGCATGCGGGCCGGGCTGTTGCGAAGATGGAGCGCCGCGCGGGCGTGGGTGGCGTTCGTGGGATCAAAGAGCAGCTTTCCGGTCATCCCAAGGTGGATGCGCAAGAGGCCGGGATTGAGTTCAATGAGGATGTTCTTGCCGTGGCGGCGCACCTCGAGAATGCGCTTGCCGGGCAGCGCCAACTCGATCTGCTTTTGATGCCCGCGAAAGACGCGCGAGGCGGTAGTGGAGACGCTCGCGATGACGGAGCCGCATAAGCGCGGGGCCAGCGTCCGCACCACGGTTTCCACTTCGGGAAGCTCAGGCATCGGGAAACTCCGCACAGATCCGGCCATCGCGGATTTCGACCGGGTAACGCTGGATGGCGGCGTGATCCGAGTGGATGCACTGGCCGCTGCGGCAATCGAACTCCCAGGCATGCCAAGGGCACACGAGATGCGGCGGGCTGAAGTTCCCCATGGAGAGGGGGCCGTTGGCATGCGGGCAGCGATCTTCGAGGACATAGAAATCGTCGCCCATGCGGCAGACGACGACATCGCCATCCCCGCGCGGAACCGCCACCATCTCCCCGTCTGGAACCGCGTCCGTCGCGATGATCGTTTCCCAAGCCATAACCGATTGTCCCGGAGAAGCGGAGCCCGCCGCCACCCGTATGCCGGGGGAGGATGCTATTCGGGGCGCCATGGCGGGGAACGGTATAATCCCAAGTGAATGGACGTGTTTGAGGAAATCGTGCGAATGCGGCGGCAGGGGCGGAAGTGCGCTCTGGCGACGATCATCGACGTGCGCGGCTCCATTCCCAGCCATCGGAACGCGAAGATGCTGATTCGCGACGACGGCAGTTTCGTGGGGACGGTGGGGGGCGGCTGCGTGGAGGCGGAAGTCTGGGATGCCGCGCGCGAAGCGATGGATAGCGAGCGCGCTCGAAAGCTTGCCTTCAATCTCGGACACGACGCCAGCTACGAAACCGGTCTGATTTGTGGAGGGCAGTTGGATATTTATATCGAGCCGATTCTGCCCATGCCCGTACTGCTGCTGTTTGGCGCGGGCCATATCTCGAAGAGCATTTGCCGGATAGCCAGCCTGGCGGGGTTTGGGGCCACGGTGATCGACGACCGCGAGAGTTTCGCCAACGCGGAGCGGTTCCCGGATGCCGAGGGCACGTTGAGCGGGGAGTATGAGGCGCTGTTCCCGGAACTGAATACGAACGGGAACACCTATATCGTGATTGTCACGCGAGGCCATCGGGACGACATGCGCATCCTCCGCTGGGCCGTCACCACCGACGCCCGCTACGTGGCGATGGTGGGAAGCAAGCGCAAGGTGATCTCCACGGTGAAGGAACTCGAAAAGGAAGGGATGGAACGGAGGCTGTTCGAAAGGCTGCATGCGCCGATGGGGTTGGAGATTGGGGCGATTACACCCGAAGAGATCGCCGTCTCCGTGGTAGCGGAAATGATCGCCGCCCGCCGGAATCCGAATACGGAATGGAGCCGCCTCTCGATGTCGATCTTTGCGCAGGAAGAGATGAAGGCGCTGCTCAAGTAGCGGAGGCCGGGAAACCGAAGCGATGCGGATGCGAGGCGAGAGAGCGGCCCCGGTGGGCGCGGACGGCGCGTGCCCGGCCATTCTGCTTGCCGCGGGAGCATCCCTTCGAATGGGCGCGGTGAAGGCGCTGCTGCCTCTCGAAGAGGGCCTCCCGGCGGTGTGCGCCCTTGCGCGGCTCTACGAATCCCAGGGCGGAGAGTGCCTGGTGGTGACGGGCCACCACGCGGAGGCCGTCGAAGCGGCGTTGGAACGGTTCGGGAGCGGTAGAGTGGTGCGAAATCCGGAGCCGGAACGGGGACAGCTTTCGAGCTTGCAGTGCGGATTGCGCGCGCTCGAAGCCGTGTCTCCCAAGCCCGAGTGGTTCCTGTTCGCGCCGGTGGATTGTTTTGACGTGAAGGCGGATGTGCTGGCGGAATTGCATCGGGCGCGGCGGAGCGCGGCCCCGGAAATTCTCTTTTGCATTCCCGAGTATTGCGGGAAACATGGCCATCCGGTGGCGGCACGCTGGGCGATGGCGGAAGAGTTGCTCGCTCTCCCGCCAGTAGATAGTGCAAGGACCGTGGTGAGGCGCTACCGGGACCGCACCTTGTATGTACCCATGCGGGATGCCGGCGTGCTTCTCGATTACGATACTCCGGAGGCATTTGCACGGCGCGGCCACGGCTTCCCCGCGATGACGGCCGATGACGAGCCGGCCGCTTTCCCCGGAGCGAACCAAGTCTGAACCCGGAAAGGAATCTTGTGCTCTCCAGGCAAACTGTAGCGCGGATGTGCGCCGCCCTTGTGACGCTGGTGCTGCTGGCACTGATCGCGGCGCCCTATCTGCCGGCCGGCCGATTTCGCGGGCGGGTGGAACAGGGGCTCGAGCGGGCGCTGCAAAGGGACGTGAAGATCGGGGAACTGCGGTTCTCCCTCTGGGGCAGGCCGGGCTTCACGGTGAGCGAGGTGGTGATCGCGGATTTGCCGGAGATTTCCGCCGAACCGTTCGCCTACGTGGGCGAAGCGCGAGTGGGGATTGCGCTGGCTACCCTTTGGCGCGGGGAGATGACCTTCGCCAGCATCACACTCACCCAGCCCAGCGTGAATGTGGCGCAGGGCGCCGATGGCGCGTGGAACTTCGAGCAAATGCTGCGGAGAGGCGTCGGGGCGGGGAAACGGAGCGAGGACGCGCTGCCCGAATTGCGCGTGCGCGACGGCCGCATCAATTTTCGAAGTGGCCTCAAGAAATCGATCTACTACTTTCGAAGCGCCGATTTGCGGTTGGCGCAGGAGGAACGGGGCACCGGCGCCTGGCTGCTGGAGTTCCGCGCGGAACCGGCGCGCACGGATAGTTTCGCGCCGCGCTTCGGCACGGTGAGAGGCCGGGGCCGATGGCTGCCGGCGGCGGGAAGGAATGGCGAGTTGGAAGCGGACCTGGAAATGGAGCGCAGCCCGCTCGCCGAGGTTGCGTCGCTCTTTCGCGCTCCGAGCGGAGGGCTGAGCGGGTTTCTTTCCGTGCGGACGCACCTGAGCGGGCCGGTGGAAGCGCTGGAGGTTCGCGGAAATCTGGAACTGAGCCAGCGCGGCGATTGGGGCATCTTTGCCCTGGCAGGCGACACCGCCAAAGTGCCGCTGAAAGGGTTGCTGGATCTTCCTGCGAGACGCATTCATTTGGAGGCGAGCCCCGCGGCCGAAGCGGCAGGCGCTTCCGGTGGGAGTGCGCCCGCCCCCGGAGATGCTGCCCCAAGCCCGGCGCCGGAGGGGGCGGGAAGCGCTGAAACGCCTGCAGCCACGGCGGTTGGCGGCTTCGCGGCCAGTGTGGATTTCAATCCCGAAGTTGCACCCGGGGAATGGGTGGCTCGCGTCGAGTTTGCGGAAAAGCCTGTCGCCCAAGTCGTCGGCCTGCTCCGGTATTTGGACGATTCGTTTCCCGACTATCCTCAGCTTGAAGGCAATCTGAAAGGCGAGGTGGATTATCGTAGCGCGGGCGGGCTGAAGGGCGCTGTGACCTCGGACCGCCTGATCTGGCTCCCGGACCCGGCGTTTGCGCTCCGATCCCTATACCTGGGCCTGGAAGGGGAGCGCATGGAGGGCCGCGGGGCTCTCGATCTGGAGCCGGCGCGGGAGGATGCCGCGGACGGAGCGGGGACGGAGGGCGCGAAGCCGGTGGACGGTACCGGGGAAATCCCCTTGTTCGGCTTCGCGATCGACCGGCAGGATGGGCGCATGCAGGTCTCCTTGGAAGGCCGCGAACTCGCTCCCGCGCATTTCCACGCCCTGGAGCGGCTGGCTCCCATCACGTCGCCACCCCCTCTGCTCGAAGGGGAGCGCTGGGCGGCGTCGGGAAGCGCGGTGTGGAGACGCGCGGGCTTCCGGGATCGTGGCGGCTGGCATGGGCAACTTCTGGTTCGCGGGTTATCGCTCCCCGTGAATGGATTCGCCTCGCCGGTCGTATTCAGCACGGCACCGCTGCAACTTCGCGACGATGCTTGGAAATTGAGCGGCGCGGTGGCGAAGGTGGGGGACATTCCGGTGAAGGTGGATGCGGCGCTCGAAAGCCCAACCGTGCATGACAGCGATCACGCAAGCCGCGAGTTAGCGCTTCGTCTGACATTTGAGGAACTGAGCCTCGCTCAATTGCAGCGCCAGGTGATTCTGCAGCAGGCCGATTCTCGAGGATTTTTGAGCCGGACGTTTTCTCCGGGAGTGCCCGCTTCTTCTCCGTGGTTGAGAAACCGTTCTCTGTTGGCGAAAATTTACATCAAGAAAGTACTTATCGAAGATTCTAAGTACTATGATGCCCGTGGGGATCTTTACTGGGATGGGACGAGCCTTGATGTCCGGAACATAACGTTGCAGTCCCGTTTTGGCGCTTTACAGGCTCAAATTCGGCCGCATCTGGATATTTCGCCGCCCGTCTGGAATTGGACGGCGATCGGGCAGAACTTGCCCTGGCGTTCCGGAGAGGTGGAACTGAGGGAAGAATTCACCGCAACCGGTAGTCTCGATAGCATCTTGAGCCGGAGTGAGGGACGGTCGGAAATTGTGTGGCGACGGATGGGTAGCGCGGAGTGGCCCGCGGGTTCCGTGACCCGCGTCTCTCTGAGGTGGTTGCCGGGAGTGGAGGACCCATCGATCTGCGCACAGTGCGTGGAGTTTCGGTCCGGGAGCGAGATCTATCTCGGAAGCTGCGAGAGAGGTAATGGTACGACCTACCGATGCCTGTTGGAAGATCCGCGAACAGGGCAGGAACACGAGATAAATCTGCCGATAAGCCTGTTTGGAACGGGAGCAAACTAGTGGTAAGTAAGACTGAGGCGGTGACTTTGTAATTCCGGGTTCCGGCCAGGCGCCCAGCGCTCCGGCTGAAGCTTCGGTCTGGGTGGAAAACACCGGATCGACAGTTCCGCTTCCGGTTTTGGCCAACGGCACGGACGGCGAGCGAGGGGAAAGGTAGAAGAGCAATGAGTACGGCAGCGGTAAATTTCAATGATCCACGCGAGGACGGCCTTACCAAGTCTCTCGCGGAACGGGAAGCGGCAATCAAGGAACGACTTTCAGCAGCGTGGCAATTGCACATTGCGCGGGTGCAGGAGGAATTGGAGTCGGGCTGGCAGAGCCACATTGCAATGGCGGTAGAAGGCGCATTGATGAACTTGCAGGATCCTCTCCGGGAGGAAATTCAGCAGGTGGCGCGCAGGATGGCCGACAGCCAGGCGGAAGAACTGCGCAGGGCCAATGAGGAGGAAATCCAGCTCGCGCTCGAAGAGTCAAGGCAGAATGCCGATGAGGAGAAAGCCCACGCGCTCGAGTCGTTGCGCGCGGAACTTGCGGAGCACCACCGGGTGGAGCTCGACCAGGCGCAAGAATTGTTCCGCCAGCAGATGCAAGCGCTTCACAAGGCCGTGCGCCGCGCGGAGAACGCCGAAGGCCGCGACGATGTAATCGCGGCGCTGCTCGATGGGGTGTCCTCTTACGCGGAGCGGGCGGTGCTGCTTCAGTTGGAAGGCGACATGATTACCGGGATTTGCGGGATCCCCGGCAGCGAAGATCCGTACGAATCGCATTCGGTTGAGATTCCGGTGGAGCATGCCCCCGCGCTGCACAATTCCAAGCAATCGGGGGAACCCCTGGTCGCGATGCGCCTCGAATCTGAGTTTTCGAGCGAGCTATTGGGATATCTGGGGGAAGCCGCCGACGAAAAGATTCGTATATTTCCCGTGCTCAGCCGGGGGTTGGTGAAGGCATTGCTGCTCGCGGAAGCGGGGACGAAGCCCTTCCATGCGGGGAGCATCGAGATTCTGACGATGACGGCCGGACATCGCTGGACCGTCAGCAAGGAAGCGGCGGAACCGACGCAACTGATCGCGATACAAGGCAGCCAGGAGCCGAAGCCCAAAGAGAACACCCAGAACTGGTTCCAGCTTTCTCCCCAGGAGCAGGAAGTTCACCTGCGGGCGCAGCGTTTCGCTCGTGTGCAGGTGGCGGAATTGCGCCTCTACCAGAGCGAACGCGTGCGGCAATCGCGCCGGGACAATAATATCTACGGTGTTTTCCGCAGCGAAATCGACCAGGCACGGGAAGAATTCCGCACGCAATTTGTGGAAACCTGCCCGTCTATGTTGGACTATTATCATATGGAGCTAGTCCGAATCCTGGCCAATGAAAATGAGAAAGTCCTTGGACCCGAATATCCGGGTCCGCTCGTTTAGATCGTTATTGCCCGCCGTCCTCGTTGCTCTCCTCTGTGTAAGCGGCGGAGGACAGACTCTGGAAAGTCTGTCCTCCGCCTACGCGAAATCCGCCACGCCCGCTCGCCGTGCGGCATTGCTGCGCTATGCCGCCGCGCATAGCCGGGATGCGAACGGCGCTCTCGCTTACTTCGCGATGGCCCGCGCGGAGTCCGAATCCGGCGCGCACGATGCCGCGTTAAGCCACGTGAAATCCGCCAGCGCGCGCCTGCCGGAAATTGCGGATTATTTGACATTTATTCAAGGCTCGACGGAATATCGGGCAAAAGCTTACGAAAATGCCGCGAGGACCCTCGGGAAATTCGCCAGCGAATTCAGCACATCGCCGCTCCGGTCGGACGCGGCGATTCTGGCCGCGAATGCCCTGCTCGAATTGGGCGATGCGGATGGGACGATCCGGCTTCTTCGAAGCCCCGGCCTGAAGGCGCTCCAACCGCAGTTCGATTTTCTCCTCGGCAAAGCATATATGGTGCGGGGCGACCATGCTCTGGCCGCGCCCTATTTGCAGCGGGTCGCATTCCGGTATCCGCAACGCCCGGAAGCGCGGGACGCGCAGACCCTGCTTGGCCAAGTGGAAAATACCCTTGGCGCGGCGTATCCCCCGCCCACGGCCGCGGATCTTCTCGGCCGCGCGGAAGCGTTGCGGGCGAACCGCCGTTACGACGAAGCCCGCGCGGCGCTCGAATCCGTCATCCCCAGCTTGCTCGGCGAGGATCGCGAACGGGCGGAACTGCATATCGCGGTGATGGAGTATGACCGGGAGCGGACGTCAATCGCCCGGCAGATGCTGGAATCGCTTTCCCCCAAGTCTCCGGAAGTAGACGCGGAACGGCTGCACTATCTCGTGCAATGCGCGCGCCGGTTGAAGCTCGAAGAGCCGATGTTGCGCTATGCGAAGATGGCGCGTGACCTGTACCCGAATTCCGCGTGGACGATGGACGCGCACCGCTGGGCGGGGAATTACTATCTCCTCAAGAACGACGTAAAGGCATACGTCCCGCTGTTCAAGGCTTGCGCCGATGCCCGCCCGCAAGATCCCGAGAGTGCCTATTGCCATTGGAAAGTGGTGTGGGCCGCTTACCTTGGGCGGGAAGCCGGCGCGGCCTCTCTTCTCGAAGATCATCTTGCCCGCTACCCTCATTCGGACAAGTACGCCGCGGCGCTCTTGTTTCTCGGGCGGCTGGCGGAAGACAAAGGCAGCCTCGCCACCGCACGCACTTACTACGAAGAGTTGCTCACCGTGGAGCCGCTCTCGTATTACGCGGCGTTGGCGCAAGACAGCATCGGCGATCGCAAGCTGAGCGGCGCCCGGCCGGAACCCGCGTTGGCGGCCAAGCTCGCCGCACTGCGCGGCAAGGAATTACGGGAGGATTTCTCAAACGTCAAGGAAACGCCGGAAACGGCCCGCCGTCTGAAGCGCGCCTCCCTGCTTTCGCGGGTGGGGATGACGGACTGGGTGGAACTGGAACTGCGTTCCTATGAAACGGACCGGAGCCAGCGGCAACTGCTCGCCATGGAACTGGCCGCGGTCTACGCGAAGGATGGCGATCACTTCCGCGCGCTGCGAACGATGAAGAGCATGGCTCCGGGATATTTCCGTCTGCGGGTGGAACAGGCCCCGAAAGAATTCTGGCATCTCCTGTTTCCGATGCCCTATGCCGCTCCGCTTGCGAAGTACGCAACCGCCCGGAATCTGGATCCGCATCTCGTTGCGGGCCTGATCCGGCAGGAATCCGAGTTTCGCGCCGATGCCGTCTCCAGGGCGAAAGCGCGGGGATTGATGCAGGTGCTTCCCAGCACGGGGCGCTCTTTGACGCGCACGCTCAAACTCGGAACGTATCGCGTGGGCATGCTGGACCAGCCGGAGGTAAATATCAATATGGGCACCTACTACCTCGCCCATATTGCCGAGGCGTTCGATGGCCGGTTGGAGTACGTGCTGGCTTCCTACAACGCCGGGAAATCGCGAGCCGACGATTGGAAGACCTGGGGTAGTTTCAAGGAGCCGATCGAGTTCATTGAGACGATTCCCTTTACCGAGACGCGCGATTATGTGCTGAGCGTCTACCGGAACGCCATGGTCTATCGTCAGGTGTACCCGAATCTGGCCGCTCGCGCGGGCAAGGAAAGCGAGGCTTCGCTCCAACCCGTCTCCGAGAAAACCGCCGCCCCCCAGGCCAAACGCGTGGCGCCCGCGAAGCCTTCCTCGAAGGCTTCCAAACGGCCTGCCAAAAAGCGAAAGCGATAACGCTAAAATAAAAACATTGTCTGTGGGGATGTTTTTCGTGCACAACTAGAGAAGGGACCTGCGGGGCCATGAGCAACCACGCGCCAGCGGTAGCAAACGCATTCCTGATGGAGGAGCAGATCGTTACCGCGAATGGCGAAGGCCTGCCGGTGGCGGTGACCGGCGCAAGCGGCCGGGTTGCGACTCTCACGCTGGGCATCCTGGAATCCGTCGAACAGCAGAGTATCGAGGTTTCCATCTGCGGCTCGTCGGATGGAGAGATCTGGGGCGAACCGCCATTGCTCGTTTTTCCGCAACAATTCTATGCGGGCGCCATGGCGATGGCGCTGGATCTCGGGAAACACCCTGACGCGGCGTTTTTGAAGGCCCGGTGGAGCGTGAACCGTTGGGGGCGAGGATCGCTTACGCCTCGT
>JADYZL010000404.1 GCA_020853155.1 Bryobacterales bacterium | reverse complement strand
CCCGTATGGAACAGGAGGGGCACGTCGTCAACGACCAGGTAAGAATTGAACGTGAACCCCCCGGGGATCACGTCCAGCGGCGTGCAAATTCGATAGATTCCGCGCGCGATCTCGTCGATTTGCGTCCCGGTGCCCGTGTTCGTGATCATCGTTGCGCCCCCCAAGTGGGTTGTGGGTACAGTATGCGCGACATCCCGGCCCAAGTCCAGACTAGGCCAGTGCTTCAGGTGCGTCTTGTGCGAGACAAGACTCCGCATTCGGGCCGCGGGTGCTCTCGCGGTACAATGAAGAAAGCCGCTGTTTCGTCAGGCCGCGTCCCGCGCGGATATTCTCCGGCCCAAAGGAACCCTACCTCTCTTGCTTTCGTTGAATAACGTCTCCATGCGCTTTGGCGCGAAAATTCTGTTCGAAGAAGTCTCCGTCAACTTCATGGCCGGCAGGCGCTATGCCATTTCCGGGCCCAACGGGGCAGGCAAATCCACGCTCATGAAGATTCTCACGGGCGAACTGGAGCCGTCGAAGGGCTCGGTTGTGCGGCCGAAGAAGCTCGGCGTGCTCAAGCAGGACCAGTTCGCGTACGAGGATCTGCGCGTCATTGACGTCGTGATTATGGGAAACCAGACGCTCTGGGCGGCGCTCGAGGAGCGCGAGGTGCTCTATGCCAAAGACCCGTCCACGCTCACGGACGAAGATGGCATGCGGCTGGGCGAGCTCGAAGGCATTGTCGGCGAGGAGGATGGGTACACGGCGGAAAGCGATGCCGCAATTCTGCTCGACGGCCTCGACGTGCCCGAAGCCTTTCATGAGCGCCGCATGAGCGAATTGCAGGGCGGCCAGAAGGTGCGCGTGTTGCTCGCGCAGGCGCTATTCGGGAACCCCGGCGCGCTGCTGCTCGACGAGCCCACGAACCACCTCGATCTCGATTCGATCCATTGGCTGCAAAACTATCTCACTTACTACGAAGGCTGCCTGATCGTCATTTCGCACGACCGGCACTTCCTCAACGAAGTCTGCACTCACACGGCAGACATCGACTACGAAACCGTCATTCTTTACAACGGCGGTTACGACGACATGGTGATGGCCAAGACGCAGATCCGCTCCCGTATTGAGGCGGATAACGCCCAGCGCGAGAAGAAGATCGCGCAGTTGAACGAGTTCATCGCCCGCTTCGCCGCGGGCACCCGCTCTTCCCAGGTCACCAGCCGCCGCAAGGAAGTGGAACGGTTGCAGAGCGCCGAACTGGCACGGTCAAACATCCAACGCCCCTATATCCGCTTTGAGATGAGCCGCCCCTCGGGCCGGCATCCGCTCGAAATCGAGGGGCTCTCGAAATCTTACGGAGATCTCAAAGTCTTTGAGAATTTCACGGCCAGCATTCACCGGGGCGAGAAGATCGCGCTTGTGGGCCGGAATGGAGCGGGGAAGACCACCATGCTGCGTTCGCTTGTGCGCAGTGCGGCGGGGTACGTGGAGGCCGCCGATCTCAGCTTCCCCATCGACGCGGGAGAGGTCAAATGGGGCCACGAAGTTTACGTGGGGTACTTCGCGCAGGATCACTCCGATTCCATCCGCAAGGGCATGACGGTGATCGACTGGCTGAACGAATTCGACGTCAAGGCCACCCAGCAGGAACTGCGGGGGCTGCTGGGGCAGATGCTTTTCAGTGGCGACGACGCACTGAAGATTACCGATAAGCTCTCCGGCGGCGAAGCCGCGCGGCTGATTTTCTGCCGCCTGATGCTACAGAAACCCAATTTCCTGGTCCTCGATGAGCCGACCAATCACCTGGATCTGGAGGCGATCAACGCGCTGAATATCGCCCTGCAGAAGTACGAAGGCACGGTGCTGCTCGTGACGCACGACCATGACCTCATCGACGAGGTGGCCACGCGAATCTGGCACTTCTCCGACGGGAAAATCGAAGACTTCCAGGGCACTTACGAGGACTATCAGAAAGAGCGCGATGGCGTAAAGAATCTGGTTCGCGGCTAACCGCGCAGCGCTCGTTGCGTCCTTGGCTGCCATGGCGGGAGAATTCAGCTCCAGATCCTCTCCGATTCTTCGCCGGACGATTGACCGCCCGCGCTCCGCTTCGTAGAATGAAGTGTCGGGGGAGGCGTGAGCGGTTTTTGCCGCAGCGGTTTCCTCAGCGGGTGAGCGGGAGTAGCTCAATTGGTAGAGTGTCAGCCTTCCAAGCTGAATGTTGCGAGTTCGATCCTCGTCTCCCGCTCCAAAATTTTGTTTGCCGCGCCTATGATGGAATCCCGGAACCTGATTGGCGTGCTTCTTAGAAAGCCGAAGGTTCTGGTATAATCGAAGGTTTCGAGCGCCGGCGTAGCTCAGTTGGTAGAGCATCTGATTTGTAATCAGAGGGTCGGGGGTTCGAATCCCTTCGCCGGCTCCATTCGTGCCGGTTGCGGATGCTCGGGAAAACCGGATTCCGGCAAGGTTGGCCGGAGGGCGTTGGAACCGCCGGTTGCAATGAATCTCACTGGTGGTGAAGCTGGCCGGAAGATCGGCGGAGTTCGCCGGGGGTTGAAGAAGAGTTGATGGGCGCGAGGAGATGCCGGCCAGGAGCCGCACGCGCCTTGGCTGTGAAGTTCGGACAGGTGGGTGAGTGGCTAAAACCAACAGACTGTAAATCTGTCGCTCCTTGCGAGCTACGAAGGTTCGAATCCTTCCCTGTCCACCAGAGTTTGTAGAAGTCTT
>JADYZL010000403.1 GCA_020853155.1 Bryobacterales bacterium | reverse complement strand
GGGCTTTCGACAGCCTTGGGAATGAAGTCCCACTGCCCTCAGACGCCTACCTCCCGCTGATTGGCCGGGATAGCGGCATCAATTACTGGTATTCCGCCGATACGGCCGAGCCGGTTCCCGAACCCGCCACTGCGCTTCTTCTGGGCTCCGCCCTAGCTCTCGCGGGGCTGATCAGGAGATCCGCCATTCGGCGCAGGGATTCGTGATTGGCGTGGAATGGTGTCCAGAACTCCCGGCGCGGCTTTCTCCGGGAGCAGGGCATGACGGTCTTCGATGCTCATCGCCGCCTCGCGCGCTTCCGCGCCGATGGCGAACAGCGCATCTATGCGTTGGACGAGTTCGACGGCTGTCCGGACCTTGAGATTGACCTTCGCGGCCTCGACGAACTTGCGTCGCGCGTGCGCCCAGCGGGCCGCATGGCGCATGCTCCGCCGCGGCCGCGTCCGCTCAAGGCCGATGCCACCCACGAGCATCGCCAATTCCTGCGCGCGCAGCTTCACGCTCTTCGCGCCGGGCGCGGCTTCGGGCGAATGGGAATTCGGGGACATTCACCGAACCTGTCGGAATGAAGATTTCTCGAACCTAGAATCCATAACTTACGAGTGATCCTCTCTTCGTAAGTTATGGATTCTTCGTAATTGAGTGCGTTCATACCGACAGGCTCCACCACCTTCACTTATTCTAGCACTGATTCTAAAGGAGTTATTTCGCTTTTGGCCCAAACTGATCTCGATTCCACGGCCCTCGATGCCCCACAAAACACCGTTCGCGGAGAGCGTTCCGCTCGATGCTGAGCGATCAACTTCAACCCCGGGGCGTAAGAACTTCAGCACCCCCGTTTGAAGCCCGCAGGTCACCGCGCTCCCGATCGGGGCGCAGATATTCAAAACCCGCACACGGCGACCAAGGAACTCCGGCCATGGGGGCGACCACCAAACCCTCCTCAAACCCGCGCTCCGACGAAACCGGAATCGGCACCGCCACTCCCTCGAAATCGCCAACGCCGACAACCCCGATCACCAATCACAGAAGAAATCGGCCATCCAAACGAAATCGATCAACCCCATTCGCAGCAAACGCTTAGATACAGCCAATACCCGCATCCACCCTTCCAGCTCCACCGCCGGCGAGCAAATCCACAAACCCCGCCTCGATCATCAAACGAACGCACAAATAGGTTCATCCCGAATCCAGAAATCAAAAGCCCTAAAGAATGCGCCGTCCGCGCGTCTGTATTGCCGCCAAGAGCCCAAAGGGCGGCATAAGCCAGCCGGGTTTGGGAACGCCCGGCGTCGAACGCCCAAACCAAAACAGCATCGCGCAGCGAGTCCATGGAGCACCCGCCCATTTGCGGGTGCGACTCCCGGCGGCCACGCGCACCGCATCCCGATCCTCCGGCCAGTGCCCGCACAATGCATGGCTTCGTTTCGCAAAACCGCACCCTCGCCCTCCGGCGAACGCCGCACTCCCCACAGATTCCGGCGCAAACCGGATGCAAACAAGACGCCGGTCACGGCAAGTCGCAAGCATCGTCGATCTCCTCAACTCACTGGTATCCAAGGCCTTATCCGCATGCCGAACCGCCCTCCCCCGCGTGATGGTTCAATTCGGCGAGACCAGTTCGTAGAATCAACCGTGCGGGAGAACTCCGTTTATCGGCAGGCCCTCAGATCCGTCGAATAAGCTCACTCTCGCGCATGCTCTTTGTCAATCGAATTGCTTCTCTCTCACGGGTGCGTGAGCAGCGAACGGGGTACGAGTTTTGTCCGGGTCCATCCGGACAATCCGGACAAAACTCTGCGTTCAAGCACACGACTTAACTTACGCAGATACAATGAGTTGGAACAGGGAACCCGGCTGGATGCGACAAGCGGAATTTTTCAATCGGCCAAGCAAGAGGCAGCCGGAAGCCGGGCCTCGCATTTCGCAAACGGTCTCCCCAATTTGATTCAACAAGCCGCTAGAGCGACTTCTCCGCGAGATCGCCGAGCACGGGCAGGGCCAGCTTTTCGTGCTCATTCGCCTTCACCATCATGTAGACACCGGCGAGAATTATCAGGAGCTCGGCAAGCTTGAAAAGCACGCGAAACATCCAGCCGGACGCATCATGAAGCGACCCCATCAGGGACAGATGCAGCACCGGGGAGAGCACGCGATCCGCCAGCATCCAGGCCACAAAGAGGTATAACCCCTGGAAGGCGTGGAAGCGCACCACCGGATTCTGGCGGAAGCGGGAGGTGGCAAGCACGATGATCGAGGCGATCCAGCCCACCAGCGGGATATAGCAGAGGACGACGGACGTACGATCCGAGATGGCATCCGATGCGCCATCGAGCACGCTCGGCATTGTCACCGGTTGCCGCGCGCCGCACTTGGTGCAGTAGGCGTCGGCTTCGCGCACCTGATTTCCGCATTGGCTACAAAACGGCATCGGCTTAACCCTTCACACCAGAATACGTAAACATTGCGTGAGAAGTTCAACGGGCGGGCCGGGCGCATGCGATTCCGCGGGCATCAACGGAACCGGCCCGGTTCGGCAGTCTGTTACGATACGGCCATGATGTTCGCACGGCTCATGCTCGCGGTCTCGATCTTCCTGGGCCTGATAACTGGCGCTCTCGGACAGGATCTCAAGATCTATTTCATCGATGTCGATGGCGGGCAGGCCACGCTCTTCGTCTCCGACAAGGGTGAGACCCTGGTGGTGGACGCCGGATGGGCTGGCCACGAGAATCGCGATGCGCGCAAGATCGCGGCCGCCGTGAAGGATGCGGGAGCGTCTCGGATCGACTGGATGCTCACCACGCATTACCACGCGGACCACGTCGGCGGTGTGCCCCAACTGGCGGGAGTCCTGCCGATTCGTACGTTTCTCGACCATGGCGAGAGTTCGGAGAATTCCCCCAACGCCGTCAAGGCCTATGAGGGATACCTTGCCGTTCGCGAAAAGGGCGCCCACAAGGTGCTGAAAGCCGGGGACCAATTCGCATTCGGGAGCGGCGCGGTGCATGTGCTCTCCGCGCGCAAAGAGTTAATCGCGAAGCCGCTGAAAGCCCCGGGCGCCGGAACGAAGCCATCGGGCTGCGCGGCGGCGGAGACCCGGAAAGGCGACGGCAGCGAGAACGAGATGTCGATCGGCTTCGTTCTCGATTTCGGCCGCTTTCGCGCGCTCGATCTGGGAGACCTGCTCTGGAATGAGGAAGGGGCGCTGGTTTGCCCGGTGAACAAGATTGGGGATATCGACGTTTATCTCACGACCCATCACGGCTCGAAGCCCTCCGGAAATCCGGTGATGGTGAATGCGATCCGGCCGCGCGTTGCCATCATGAACGGCGGCGCAAAGAAAGGCGGCGACCCCGGGCACTGGAACACCGTCAAAGCCGTACCCACCATTGAAGACCGCTGGCAACTGCAGAAAAGCGTGCTCGATGAAGGCGTTCATAACGTCGCGGACGAGAAGATCGCAAGCCTCACTCCGCAGGTGGAGCCTTCATGGATCAAAGTAGTGGCGCGCAAGGATGGGTCCTTCACCGTCACGAACAGCCGCAACGGTTTCACCAAATCCTACGGACCGCGCCGCTAGAATAGTCAAAAGAGCCCCACGATGCCGGCCGCGAACCCCGCATGACGATCCCCAGCGTTCCGTATTTCCTCTTTCTGGGGCTGGTGTTTTTTGCCTATTGGCCGCTCTCCCGCTGGAAGGCGCTTTCGCTCGGCGTGGTGCTCTTCGCCAACTATCTGTTCTATTCCCGCTACGATCTTGCTTATCTCTTTCTGATTCCTGCCGCGTCCACGGTGGATTTCCTCTTGGGCCTTGGGCTTGAGCGCAGCAAGACGCCATGGCTTCGGCGTGCCATGGTGACTCTGAGTATCGCGATGAATATCGGCCTGCTGGCCAGCGTCCGCTATACCGGCCAAGCCATCAACGCGCTGCAACCGGTGACCGAATCCGTGTTTCCAGGCTGGACCGTGGTATTGCCTTTGGGTCTCTCGTTCTACGCATTTCAGGCGCTCACGTATACGCTCGATATCTACCGCCGTGACGCCCGGGCCACCACGAGTTACCTTGCATACCTCGCCTCGGTTTCCTTCTTCCCGACGATTCTGGCCGGGCCGATCACGCGCGTAAGTTCGCTCATCACCCAGTTCGCCCGGGAGAATGTGGCCGTGGCGGAGCGGCAGGCGGGGAAGGCCTTCTTTCTGATTGGTCTCGGCGTCGCCAAGAAACTGCTCATCGCGGATTATCTGGGCGAGAATCTGGTGAACCGCATCTTCGATTTTCCGGCTCTCTACAGCGCCTTCGAAGTGGCCCTCGGGATCGTTGGCTATGCGTTCCAGCTCTACTACGATTTCTCCGGCTACACGGACATCGCCCTGGGCTCGGCCTTGCTCCTCGGCATCCAGCTTCCCGCCAACTTCAAGAAGCCTTACGCAGCGGTCGATATCGCCGATTTCTGGCGGCGCTGGCACATCAGCTTTTCGAATTGGCTGAGAGATTATCTCTACTTCTCTCTTCCGGGCCTCCGCTCGAAGTGGAAGGGGTTTGCGTACCTCAACCTGGTGATCACGATGACGCTGGGCGGCATCTGGCACGGCCCCAACTGGAACTTCGCGATCTGGGGCGTGCTGCACGGAGTGGCTCTGGCCGTCGCCCGCGCATGGCAGGTGTGGCGGGGCGATCGCGCGCCGGCAGCATCCGCTTCCTGGCCGCGCCTGCTTCCCGGCCGCGCCCTCACGTTCGTGTTCGTTTGCTTTGCATGGGTCTTCTTCCGGGCGGAAACGCTGGATGGGGCGCTGGCCGTGCTGGCGCAATTGGGTGCCCTGACCTTCGGCGCCGCGAACATCAATGCAGGGCTATGGATCACCCTGCTGGTTGCGGTGGCGGGCCATTATGTGCCAGACCAATGGTATGGGGAAGCGCTCAAAAACTGGGAAAATCTCCCGGCCGTCGTCCAGGCGGCCGCCCTCGCCGCCCTTGTCTTCACCGTCCAGTACGTCGCCTCTACCGGTTCCGCCCCCTTCATTTACCAGAAGTTTTGACACGCCCTCAAGCGGGCTGACCCGGAGGATCCTGGGCAATCTTCCGGAGTTGCGTGATGCGCTCCGTGGTGTGGCCAGCCCGCTGCGGAAAGCGGCCGCCTCGCTGCAGAGCGTCCGGGTTCCTCGCATCGCCGGCATCCCCGGCCCGGCCGCCACAGTATTGCTGGCGACGCTCCTCTTCACGCAGTTGCTTCCGCTAACGGGTGGGCCCAATGCCCGGAGCCTTTCCATGAGCGACTTCCGCCGTGTTTTCGATGTGCTCGAAGGGCGCGAGTTCGATTTCGGCACGGATGTGGCAGATCCTCTGTCTCCACTCGCCTCGCTGCTCGCGCGCGAACGGAAGTTCCCGCTCATCGACCCGAGCGGAAGCCTGGACCGTTTCTTTGCGGTGCTCCAACGGGCGGAATCCGGCCAACTGAAGAAGCAGATTCACATCCTCCACTATGGAGATTCGCCGACAACCGCCGATCTAATAACCGCGGATGTCCGGGAGCGGATGCAGGCGCGCTTCGGTAACGGCGGGTATGGCTTCAATCTGATCGCGCCGCCCTGGGGCTGGTATCAGCATCGAGGCATCCGAATCCGTGCCTCCGGCTGGAACGCCGTATCGCCCACCTTGGGTATGAAGGGAGATGGCAAGTATGGCCTTGGCGGCGTGAGCTTCGATGGCCACGCAGGCGCTTATTCGGAAGTGACCTTGCAGGACCACAGCCAAACCCATGTGCGGATCTATTTCCAAAAACAGCCGGGAGGGGGCAGTTTTGCAATCGCGGCAGACGGCCAGGTGATCGCCGAGACGAATACCGCCGCTGAACAAAGCGCATCCGCAGCCGAGAATTACGCGATTCCGCCGGGGGCGCGTACCGTCTCCCTTCGGGTTCGCTCCGGCGACGTGCGCGTGTATGGAATGGAGTTCTCGAGAAGCCGTCCCGGTATCATCTATTCCAGTTTGGGCTTGAACGGCGCCAACACGACCACCTTGTCTCGAAGCATGGAGGCGGCGCACTGGAGCCAGCAGTTGCGCGAGGCGGATCCCCAACTCGTGGTGATCAATTATGGCACCAACGAAAGTGTGTATGGCGCCTTCGTCACGAAGTATCTTGAAACCGAGCTGCGTAGGCTGATAGAGCGCGTACGCAACGCAGTGCCGAACAGCGCCATTCTCGTCATGAGCCCGATGGACCGGGGAATCCGAGGCGAGTCCGGCGAAATCGTGACTCCGGAAACCATCCCGGATATCGTCCGCATCCAGGAGAAGGTGGCCGCGGACATGAAGGTGGCTTTCTTTAACACCTACGAGGCCATGGGCGGCGCGGGTACAATGGCGAAGTGGTATAAGCGAACGCCGAGGCTGGTGGGGGGCGATTATATTCATCCGATGCCGGCCGGAGCGAAGCTGGTGGGGGATCTGCTCTTCGAGGGGCTCAACGAACAGTATCAGCGCTATAAACTCAAAGAGATCCAGAAGTCGCTCGCGGCGAAACCGGCCGTGACACCTGGCCCGGCGGGAAGGAGGAAGCGCGTTTGAGAATGGTAGGCATTCTGGGCGTCGTGGCGCTGGTTTTCGGGCTGCTCCCCGCTCTCGCACTTCCTGCGCCGCCGAACCTTCCGGGCGGCATTCTGGCCGCCTCTCCCCTTCTTGCGGCTACGGCTAAGAAGCGGACGGCCGTCCGCAAGCCCGCGGCACGAAAGAAGCGCAAGGTGAAAACGACCCGGAAGCGGCGCCCGAGTGCCGCCGCGCTGGCCGCCGCCGCTCGCGCGAAGGCAGCCGCGACGGTCAAGGTGAGCGAGGAGATTGGCGAGCCCACGAATGCCTTTCTCGAACAGCCGGGCGCGCTCATCCCGTTCTTTGAACAGCTTTACCGGCAGGAGAATCACCTCAACCAAGGCCCAGTCCGCGTGTTGCAGTTTGGCGATTCGCACACGGCCGCGCACTATTGGACGGGGGCCATCCGGGATGCGCTGCAGGCGAGGTTCGGCAACGGCGGAAGCGGCTTTATTCACGCGGGCAAACCCTGGGTGGGCTATCGCCGCTTCGATGTGAGCACCGCGGCCAGCCCCGGCTGGAGCAGCGAGGGGCTGGTGGGCAAACCCAGCCAGCGCGGCGATGAGTTTCAAGGCTTGGGCGGCGTAAGCGTCCATTCCACGCGCGCTGGGGCATGGATCACTCTTGAGGCCACGACGAGCAATCTGGAGATTCAGTATCTGCAACAGCCCGGCGGAGGCTCCTTCCGGCTTTACGACAATGAAGAGCTGGTCGCGGAGCAATCCACGGATGGGGAACTCGGCCCTGGGATCCTCCAGTTCACCACGGTGGAGGGCCCGCATGCGTTCAAGATCGTCACCTCGAGCGCCGCGTCCGTGAAGCTCTACGGCTGGATTAGCGAAGAACCGCTGGGAGTTACGGTGGAGCCGCTCGGCATCTCCGGCGCGAACGCTTCGATCAGCACTCGCTGGAATCTGCCGCTGTTTCAGCATTTTCTGGCCCGCCGGGATCCCGCGCTGATCGTTGTGGCCTATGGCAGCAATGAAGCGGGGCAGCTCGGCTGGACCTACGAGAAGTACTTCGAGGAG
>JADYZL010000402.1 GCA_020853155.1 Bryobacterales bacterium | reverse complement strand
GCGGCGAAGAACTTTGATAACTCCTCGTCTGTATATGCCACTGGCAACGACGTTGTGCGCTCCGGTAGGTGCAACTGCCGCATGATGCCGCCTCGGCCGCTACGCTTAAAGAACTGCGCGACGATCACCACATTGTGGAGCACGGTGTTCGACTCCATCCCGCTCTTCTTCAGATGCACGACAAAGTCGTTCAGCTCGTCGATAGAGATGGCTTCAAACTGGCGGTCCTTGAATTGGTCCCCAAACCGGTCGAGCACCGCTTCATACTTCCGAAAGGTATTGGGCTTTTTAAGCGCATCCACCTGATCAAGATACCGATCAATCAGGGCGCGCAGAGACCTTCCCGAATCGATCGGCACTGGCGAGGCCGTTTGCTTGCGAGTGGACACGAGGCCCAACGCCAGTCCGTCGATTTGATGCTTCTTGCGCCGCTGAACTTCTAACGCCTGCGCTACCGTCGAGCCGGCCTGTTCGCGGCGACGCGAGCCGTCTTCATACCACTCCACGTAGTAACGGCCTTCAGGGAGCGACTTCCAATCCCATTCGCCGTTGCCCTTCTTGGGAACCGACCGCATAACCCAGCGGCCGTCGGTTTTGATGCGCTTAACGATATTGACGCGTGCCATGCTGCCATCCGAATACCATGATTCGTCACGGACAGCAAACAAGACAGCACGACTACAACTGATTGAAAACAAAAACGCCAGCAGGAAGCTGGCATTCTACCACTGAATTACTCCCGCTCTTGGGCCGACACACGAAGTCTAGCATGGGGGGCGGGTTGGGAACAATCGGATTCGCGGCGGATTCCATGTACTGAGTGGCATTGCCTGGTGGAGGGGACGATTGACGCGGGGGCTTGCGGGGAATAGGCTGGTTGCGTCCATCCGCGAAAAAAACCTTGCGCGGTATCTCATCGGTCTGCATTGCACGGGCGGGCGCTGGTGCTCTTGTTGGCCAGTCAGGAGTCTCCTTCATGCAGCCCTCTTCCCGAAGGCAGTTCTTTCAGGTGGCCAGCGCCGCCATCGCCACTTCTCAGTTTCCGATCCTGGGCGCGAACGATCGCATTGCGCTCGGCGTCGTCGGATTGGGTGGGCGGGGCACGGACCATCTCAGATACTATTCGACGTTTGACGCCGAGGCCCGCATCGCCGCCGTCTGCGATGTGAACCAGGCCGCGCGGGAACGCGCCGTGGCTCTCGTGAAGAAGCTGCGGAACTACGCGCCCGCGGAGTACGAGGACATGCGCGAGTTGTTCGCTTCAAAGGAGATCGACGCGGTTTCGCTGCCGCTCCCGAACCATTGGCATGCGCTCGCCACGATCTGGGCCTGCCAGGCGGGCAAGGACGTGTATGTCGAGAAACCGGCCTGCCACAACCTGTTCGAGGGGGGGCAAATGGTGGCGGCGGCGCGCAAGTACAAGCGCATGGTGCAGGTAGGTTCGCAAAGCCGCTCCATCACGCACAAGATGCATGCGATGAAGCTGCTCGGCGAGGGCATCATCGGGCAGGTGTACCACGCGCGAGGTCTCTGCTTCCGGCGGCGCTTTTCGATTGGACACACGCCGGACGAACCCGTGCCGGCGGGGATCGATTGGGACCGCTTCCTGGGCCCCGCGCAATTGAAGCCTTACAGCAAGAACAAGTATGCGTATAACTGGCATTGGTTCTGGGATACAGGCAATGGCGACATCGGCAACCAGGGCGTGCATGAAATGGATATCTGCCTATGGGGAGTAGGCCGGGGAGGCTGGCCGATTTCGGTGGGCTCAATGGGCGGAAAGTACGTCTGGAAGGACGATCAGGAGACCCCCAATACGCAGCAATCCACCTTCAATTTCGGAGACGCGCAGGTGACGTTCGACGTGCGCAATCTGCCGACGGCGCCGGAGGGCCTGGCGCCGATGGTGGACCGCAGCTTTGTCGGAAACATCTTCTACGGCGAGTACGGCATGATGACGGTGGTCCCGGAGGGCTTCCAGGTGTACCAGAGCACGCTCAAGGGCGCGAAGCTCGATCTGGCGGGCGCACCGAATTCGAATCGCAACGAGAAGTTCGAGAAGATCATGGACGAGAAGGCGGTGGAGGAAGATGAGGAAGCGACGCTGCCGCACATGAAGAATTTTCTCGATGCCATCCGGACGCGCAACTATCAGGATCTGCACGCGGACATCGCGATCGGCGTGCGTGCGGCCTCGTTCTGCCACCTGGCGAACATCAGCTACCGTACCGGGCGGACGCTGTCCCTCTCGCAAAGCACGGGCAGGTTCACGGATGCCGCCGAAGCGAACGCGCTCTATTCGCGCGACTACCGGGCGCCTTACGTGGTGCCGGCGGCGGTGTAGGACGGGCCGGGCGGGGGGCGCGGCTTCAGGCGAAATCCGAAGGCCGCAATCCGCGCCGGTATTTGCCGAAGCCGAAGGGCGTGGGCTGGTAATCTCCCACCAGATCCACGTTCGTGCGGCGGGGGATTCGGCGCTCCATGCCCACGGCCCACAGCGCGCCATTCACGATCATGCGCCGCGTGCCCTCGCTTTCGAGATCGGTGGCCGCGCCCATGGTGGTGGTGAAGACGCGCGCCTTCTTCCCGCTGCGCCCAGTGAACTCGCGAATCCAGGTGATGGGCATCATGGGCTGATTGGGCCGCGTGGATATCTGCTTGCCGCCGCGCGTAACGACGTATTCGGCCACAGGCGGGTCCGTGGGATTCATGCCCGTGAGGACTTCGCCCATGACGAGCAATGTAGCGTCCGCGGGAGGAGCGGCGGTATAGACATCGCTTGGGCCCCAGATGTCTTCGCAACCGCGCAGCATGGGAAGCCGTTCCGCGCCGCTAGCCGCGCGGCCCCTGGTGCTCTGGACGGCGTGATGGCCGTGATGCGATACCCAGGTCTCCCCCAACACCTGCTTGCCGAAGCCGCCGGGCCACTCACCCTTGTGGTTCCAACTGTAGTGCTTGTAGGCGCTTGGGGAATCCGCTGGAAAGTTGAAGGCGTGGGTGGCGGTGCGGAGGCCGAGGATGGGCCGGCCGGAGTGGACATAGGCGTCGATCTCGCGCATTTGCTCGTCGGGAAGATTGCGGAAGCGCGTGGCGACGATCATCAGATCCGCTTGCCGGAGGGTTTCGAGGCCGGGGATGTTATCCGTCGTCTCCGGGTTGATGACGCCGTCGCGCGGATCAATCGCGAAGAGCACTGTGCACGCGAAGCCGTGGCGGTGGGAGAGGATTTTGCCGAGCTGGGGCAGTGCTTCCTCAGAGCGATATTCCTCGTCGCCCGAGATCAGCACGACGCGCTTGCCTTGCCCGAGGCCGCGCCCGCCGGGGTAGTGGACGAAGAGGGAATTCGCGCTAATCTGCGCGGCGGCACGCAGGGAGACCCACGGCGCCGCGATGGCGCCGATGGCAGTGCGGCGGGTGATGGCAGCCAGTCTCTCGCTCTTTCGCGTCATCGCTTCTCCTTCCGCATGCGCGAGGCTTCGCGACAAGCCTATCGACAGCATACCGAATGGGACTTACCGCCGGTGGCGCATTTCGCGCCCATCGAGGGCCGGCATTCGGGAAGTGAGGCATTCTGCGCACGAGCGGGCGAATGCAGGTCGGCGCACTCGCCGGACCGGGCGGGCGAATCAATGATCGGGCGCCTACGGTATCATCGTAAATTACATCCCGCTTGCCTCGGACAGGAGAACTGCTTTGCGCGTTGGAATGATTGGAACCGGTGCGATTTCGCACAAACACGCCCAGGCTTACAAGAGCATCGGCTTCGATTTGGTTTGCTGCACGGACGTGAGCGCGGCCTATGGCCAGAAGTTCGCGGACGAGTACGGTTGCGAGTTCGTGAGCAGCTATGAAGAGGTCTGCACTCACCCGAGGGTGGATTACATCGACGTTTGCACATTTCCCGACTTCCGGTTGCAGCCGCTCGAGATCGCGGCGAAGCACGGAAAGCACATCCAGGTGCAGAAGCCGATGGCGATCGACACGGCCACGGCGCGGAAGATGATCGAGATCGCCAAGGCGGCGAACGTGAAGCTCAGCGTCGTCAGCCAGCACCGCTTCGACGACTCCATGCAGTTTCTGGAACGGGCGATCGCCGGCGGGCGCTTGGGGAAGCTCCTGCAAGCGGATGCTTACGTGAAGTGGTACCGCAGCGCGGAATACTACTCACGCCCCATCAAGGGGAGCTGGGCCGTGGAGGGCGGGGGAGCGCTCATCAACCAGGCCATCCACCAGGTGGATATGCTCCACTGGATCGCCGGGCCGGTGGCGGAACTGATGGGCTTCTGGCAATTGCACGCGCTGCACAAGATTGAGAGCGAGGATGTGATCACGGCCATTCTCAAGTACGCGAACGGGGCGACGGGCGTCATCCAGTCTTCCACCGCTTTTTGGCCGGGGTACAGCGAGCGCATCGAGTTCCATGGCACCAAGGGCAGCGCGATCATCACGGGCGACCGGCTGACGGCTTGGGATGTGAAGGACGATGAGGGCGAGCCCGCTCCGGTGGCGCAGGATGTCGCTTCCGGTTCGTCGGACCCGATGG
>JADYZL010000401.1 GCA_020853155.1 Bryobacterales bacterium | reverse complement strand
GCCGAGAATTTTTACTACGTCAAGCAGATGCAGACGAAGACTCCGATGGTCTTCGTACTGAAGGGCGGAGAGACCATCCATGGGGTTATCGAGTGGTATGACAAGGGATGCCTGAAGATCAATCGGGATGAGGGCCCCAACCTGATGATCTACAAGGCGAACATCGCTTACATGTACAAGGAGGAGGGAAACTGAAGACGGGGCCGGCCTTTGAAGACTGTTGCTGCTTTCCGGACAGGCAAGTGGTTTGATCCGCTTACCGCGCGGGGTGCTGTTTCGTCTTCGTTTTCAATTCCAGTCGCACACCGCGGCGCTCTCCCGCTTTATGCCAGCGCCGGATTTCGTCCTCCGTTTCCGGCACGACGGGAACGACGGGGATCCGCTTGCCTGATTCATCGATCGCGACAAGGGTCAGATAGGCTGAACTGGTGTGCCTTAGTTCTCCGGTCCGCAGATTTTCGACGAGGACCTTCACGCCCACTTCCATCGAGGTGTTGAAGACCCGGTTAACCGCCGCCTTCAGGATGACCATCTCTCCAATGTGAACCGGCACGAGGAACGTCATGTGGTCCACTGACGCGGTAACCACGAGGGAGCGCGCATGGCGCATGGCGGCGAGCGCCCCGGCGATATCCACCAGATGCATCACGCGGCCGCCGAGCAGATTCCCGAGGGGGTTGGCATAAATGGGCAACGCCATTTCGGAGATCTCGCTGAGAGACTCCCGCACGTAGCGTCCTTGGGTGGGTATCGTCATCGCGCGTATATTAGCATGGAAGATACGGCTTACCCACGATTTATGTCACAAGAACGATTGGATGCTCTCAACGCGCTGCTGGCTCAGGACCCAAACAACAGCTTCGTCCGCTACGGGCTGGCACAGACTCTTCTCTCCGCCGGACAACTGGAGCAGGCGGCAGCGGCGTTTCAGGAACTGATCCAGCGCCACCCGAACTATTCCGCCGCGTACTTTCACGGTGGGCAGACGTTGGAGAAGCTCGGGCGGCTTGAAGAAGCCAGGCGGATATATGAGGAAGGGGTTGTGGTGTGCGGGCGGAATGGAGACCTGCACACGAAGAGCGAAATTCAGGGCGCTCTCGATCTACTGCCCTGAGCGGGTTACTTGCGGGCTTCTTCGCGGCTTGCGCTTTTCCTTTCCATTCGCTGCTTCACCTGGGGGATGGATTCCCACTTCGTCTTGCCCCAATCGAGCAGGCGGCGGGCCCAGCGAAAGTGTTCAGCGAGCAGGACTAACCCCAAGAACACGATGAACAATCCCGGTCCCGGCACACCAGGAATAGCCAGAATCAGGCCGACCAAAACCAGTACTATGCCGCCGGAAATTCGAACTGCTTTGCGCACTCCCAGTCACTCCTCGCCCGTTGCCGCGGATTTACCTATCTCCTCTTCCAGCTTAAGCTTATTTCCGGCGGACCGTCGGCACAGGGGTTCTGGTACGAATCTTAGCCGGTTCGTACCAATCACTATTGACGTTTTCCGTCACACACCTTAGATTGAATTGTGCCCATGAGAGACCAACGCAAGAATCAGCGCTTCGAGTTGCGCCTTCCATTCGAACTGCTCCGGTCCGGCTCGAAGACCTTGGGCAAAGTTGGGGAGACGAAAAACCTGAGTTCCGGCGGAGTACTCTTCACTGCCGACGCCGAAGTGGCGGTGGGGCAACCCATTGAGTTTGTTATCACTCTTCCCACCGGCGCGCAAGGCCATTCTGTCCGTCTTCGTTGTATGGGGAAAGTAGTTCGTCTGGAACACGAAGAGATCGGCTCCGACCCCGCATTCGCCGCTACGTTGGAACGGTTCGAAGTCGTACGCAACGGGCGCTAGGACGGTCAAGCGCGCAAGCATAGAGTTGCGTTCGCTATACTTGGCAAACAAAAGGCGAAAAATGAATCTTGACCTGTTTGCCGATTCTCCCGATCCGAAATCCCTGGTTACGCGACCATCGCTCGAAGCCGTGCTCGCCCGGATGCAGGAATGGATGGCTCAGCCTAACTCACCCATCCGCGCCATTCGCCAGCAGCCTGCGCGTGCCGGGTGCTACGCCGAATTCCCTCAGCATCTGCGGCCGGTCCTGCGGCAGATGCTTGAAACCCGGGGGATCCGAAACCTGTATTCGCACCAGGCGGAGGCCTTTCACCGTGTCGCGGCGGGAAGCAATGTCGTCGTGGTGACGCCCACGGCAAGCGGCAAGACGCTTTGTTATAACCTGCCGGTGCTGGACACGCTGCTGGGGGACGAGAATGCGCGGGCGTTCTATCTCTTTCCCACGAAGGCCCTGGCTGAGGATCAGCTCCATGAATTCAAGGCCGCGGTAGACGCGATGGGTTCCGGCATCCGCGCGTTCACCTACGACGGGGACACTCCTCAGGATGCGCGTAAGGCGATACGGGAGCGCGCCAATGTCGCGTTCACGAATCCGGACATGCTGCATTCGGGCATCCTGCCACATCACACGAAATGGGCGAAGTTTTTCGAGAACCTGCAATACTTCGTCATTGACGAACTGCATTACTACCGTGGGGTTTATGGAAGCCATCTAGCGAACATCCTGCGCCGG
>JADYZL010000400.1 GCA_020853155.1 Bryobacterales bacterium | reverse complement strand
CGGCCGAGCGTTCCCAGTTGGGGAAGGCGCCGGATGGAAGCATCGCGAAGCTTCGCCGTCACCATCGCAATTCTCCTAGCTACTAAAGCGCCATCCGGAGCGTTTCCCGCTCGGGGCGGTCCAATCGCTTCGGCGGTTTCTCCGCCGCCCTGGCTGTGTTACGCTGCAAACTCGGCCTTGCCGGAAAAATACCTTTTCCGCAAGTCATCGTCTTTCCCAGTATGGCCAGCGGATCCAAGACTGTCATCTACGCCGCGATTGCGGCAAACCTCGGCATTGCCGCCGCGAAATTCGTCGCCGCCGCCTTCACGGGAAGTTCGGCGATGCTTTCCGAAGGAATCCATTCCGCCGTCGATTCCGGCAACGGCATCCTATTGCTCTACGGCGTCAACCGGAGCAACCGTCCGGCGGACGACCACCATCCGTTTGGCTACGGCAAGGAACTCTATTTCTGGAGCCTGGTCGTCGCCATCCTGATTTTCGCCCTCGGGGGCGGAATCTCCATCTACGAGGGCGTAAAACATCTCCAACACCCGGAGCCGATCAGCAACCCGCTGGTGAACTACCTGGTGCTGGGGGTAGCCACCGTGTTCGAGTGCGTCGCTCTGGTGCTGGCGCTCAAGGAGCTCAATCAAATTCGCGGTGATATGAGTATCTGGCAAGCAGTGCGGGAGAGTAAAGACCCAACCGTAATCACCGTACTATTCGAAGATAGCGCCGCACTGGCCGGGATCGTGGTGGCGTTCATCGGGGTTTACCTTGGCTCCACGTTCGGCTGGACCTGGGCGGATGGCTTCGCTTCCATCCTGATCGGGGTGATTCTCACCGTGGTGGCAGGATTTCTGGTGGTGGAAACCAAGGGCCTGTTGGTGGGGGAGGGCGCCAACCCGAAGATGCTGACAAGCATTCGCGCGCTGATCGCGGCCGATGAAAATATCGTGGCGATGGATCGCCCGCTGACGATGTATTTCGGCCCGCATCATGCGTTGCTTGTGCTAAACGTGGAGTTCAAGGCGGGCCTGACGCCCCAGCAGGCGGAAGCGACGATCGACCGGATCGAATTGGGCATCCGCGGCGCGCACCCCGACATCAAGCAAATCTACATTGAGGCGGATTCGCTGAAGAAGGCCGTGCAGGGTGAGCCGCTGGGGTAGCAGGCCTGGCGGGAGGGGGTCTGCCCGCGATCAACGCGCGGGGACGCTCGCCTGAAAGATCTCCACCTTCGACGGCCCGGCCTCAATGGCGTACGCCTCATCGCGCGCGAAGACCGCCTGGCCGCGATGCAGGGGGATGCCGCCGATGCGTGCTTCGCCCTCCGTGAGCAGCAGGATTACCGGCCCCAGAGCCACGCGGCGGCGTGTGGACGCGACGGAGAGGTGGATGCGGGTGAGCTCGAACTCCGTGGACGGCGTGCGGTAGACACGAATGCCGCGGCCGGCGGGTTCGCCCTTGAGGATAGGGGGCGCTTCACCGGCGTAGGAAATGGTGCGGAGCAATTCGCGGGTATCCACGTGCTTCGAGGTGAGCCCGGCGCGGAGGACGTTGTCGGAGTTGGCCATCAGCTCAACGGTGCTGCCTTCGAGATAGGCATGCAGCACGCCCGCCGGCTGGTAGGTCCCCTGGCCGGGCTGAAGCGCAACCAGATTGAGCAGATAGAGAAAGAATATTCCCCGGTCCTGGGCGGCGCTTGGGAAGGTTTCCGCGGCGCGGAGCACCCAATAGCCGGGGTCTTGCCGGGAGACGGCGCCTTCGCTCCGCAGCCGCGCGAGCAGGGGCTCCAGAATGCGGGTGGGTTCCGGAAGGGTGAGAATCCGGCGCACGAGCGCCCGCAACGACTTCGCACTCCGCAGCGGGCGGAATTCCGGAACCGCGTCGAGAATCTCCACGATTTGCGGCCATGGCCGAAAGCCGTTTAGCATCCAGAAGGGCGTGAGCGCGACGTGGACCTCCGGCTTATGATTCGCGTCCTTGTAATTGCGGGTGGGGGCATTGAGCGGAATGCCGGCTGCGTTCTCCGCCGCGAAGCCGCGCCGGGCCTGCGCCCGGTTCGGATGCGTCTGAATGCTCAGCATCTGGCGGGCATCGAGCACCTTGAGCAGATAGGGCAGGTCCGGAGCGATTTCAATGAGGGGCACGCGCCCGCCCTCGCCGCGCGCGATGGCGGAGCCGTTCGGATGGGAACCCAGCCAGTATTCCGCATGCGGTTTGCGCGCCTTGCCCCTACGCCCCAAGAGCGCGGGGATGAACGCATAGCCACCCCATTCGTAGTGCTGCACGCGGCCTTCCAGCAACAGCATTTGCTCCTCAACTCCCTTCCCTTTCAAGCCGGCGCGCCCATGGCCGCGGCGCGGCAGAATCCTCTAGAGCACCTTCCATACCCGGTTAAGAAACGCCGCCACGGTTTGCATGGCGTCATCGGCATCCGGCGTCATGGTGGAATAGCCGAAAAAGCCGTGGATCTGGCCTTCGTAGTGCTTACGCTGGACGATGTTGCCCGCTTCTTCGAGGCGGTCCGCATAGGCGAGGGCCTCATCGCGCAGGGGATCGTAGCCGGCGGTGATCACCAGGGTGGGTGGCAGGTTCGCGACGAAGCCGGCACGGAGCGGCGCCGCATACGGATGACGGCGGTCTCCCTCTGTGCCCAGGTAGCGCGCCCAGAACCACTTCATCATGTCGCGGGTGAGGCCGTAGTTTTCCGCGTTCTCACTGTAGCTGAGGAAGCCGGCATCCCAATGGTCCGTTACCGGGTAAATGAGGGCTTGGGCGCAGATAGGCGGTCCGTTGAGGTCGCGGGATTTGAGGCAGAGCACCGCGCCTAAGTTACCGCCCGCGCTATCGCCCGCCACCGCGATCTTGCGCCGGTCTCCGCCAAGATGGGGCGCATTCTCCTTGAGCCAACGGAGCACAGCGTAGGCATCATCCACGGCGGCGGGAAACGGGTGCTCCGGCGCGAGGCGATACTCGACGAAGACCACAATGCACTGGGCGGCGTTCGTGAGGCGGCGGCAATGAGTGTCGTACGTGGAGACGTTGCCCAGCACCCACCCTCCACCGTGGAGGAACAGGGTGACCGGGATCCGCTCCTCCTCGCGAAGCGGGCGCGGCCAATAGATCCGGACGAGGATCTCGCCCGCCGGGCCGGGCACGGTACGATCTTCCCAGCGGGCTACCGGTTGCGGCTCTCCATTCAGCTTCGCGGTCTCGCTCGATTGCGCGCGCGCCTCCTCCACCGTCAGATCGTCAAGCGGCACGGTTCTGCGCTTGGAGAAGTAGTCAAGGACGCGTAGAGCTTCTTTCGAAATAGACATGGCAAGACAGGAGCGCTGCCGCGGTTGAAGCGCGAGAGCACATAGTTAGTCTAACCATGGAACATGCACGCACGCGGAGAGTGCGGATTGCGGATGCTGGTTGCTACGGCTTCGCGGGGGGTGGCCCGTTCAAGGTGTGGCTCTCGCGGCCCACCGCCAGTTCGCCGAACTTTCCGTTGCAGGTGTTGCCGTAGACGTAATTCGGACCCGCTACCGGACGATCGCCCGCGCCGATATTGTCCCCTTCCGTGATGCAACTGGCGTCCCAGGGGAAGTAGATGCGATTGTCGCGGACGATGTTGTTCGAGGAACTATGCTGCGCTCTGGGCTCACGCAAGGTGTTCGCGAGCACGATGGGCCCGTTCACGATGCTCGAATGGCGGATCTCGTTACGCTCGACGATGGACTCCCGGCTATCCATGAGGAGCATCGCGTAACCGCCCAGATTGAAGAGGCGGTTCTCCGCAATGCGGACGTGGCGCGTGGGGACATTCGCGGAGCTGTTGCTGAGATTGATGCCCTTGGTGAGATTGCCCGGCGCGTGGGCGCCATCGCCGCCAGTGTAAGGGCCGAACTCCGCCACGCGGTCCAGCACCATGTGGTAGGCGTCCGCCCGGCCGGGAATGCGGATCGCATTGCGGAGCACTGCCCCTTCGGTGAAACCGTCGAGGTCGATGGCCGTGCCATTCACGCTGACGAGGGTGTTATCCCGGTAGACCGAATCGATCACGAGCCCGGTGGAATCGATACCGACGGGCGAGATGTTGTCCGCCATGCCTTCACGGATTCCCGGATACCAGGCGGGGCGGGGCGAATCCCGGTCTGTCTCTGTGATGTAGCCGATCCGGTGCATCCGGTTCGCGGCCACGAGCGCGCGTCGCGTATTGCCGATTTGCACCGCATCGAGACCGATGTCTTCAAAGCGATTCCCCCGCACGGTGATGTCTTCGTTGAGCGTTTGAAAACCGTAGCCGTGGCCCCAGATCGCATGTCCGTCGATGCGTTCGAAGTCGCAGTCTTCGATTAGCAGGCCACGCAAGGCGAAGCGGGCGAAATCGAGGTCCCGGCCGTCGTTCTGGTAGTGGATGCCGCCCGTCCATGCACCGTAGCGGATATCGGCCGGATGCGCCGCGCCAGCCGGCGCGCCGAAGAGATGCGGACGGTTGTTGCGGAGCGTGCATTTGCGGATGGTGACGTCGCGGATGTCTCCGTAGCGGGCGTCCACGAGAATGGCGTACCCGCCGGTGTGTTCGATCGTGACGCCCTCCATGAGCACGCCGCTTGCCTCGCGGTGGATGGTGATGGAGGTGTTGGCCAGAAGATCGGCGTGCATCGGGTCTCCGTAAATGGGCGCGCCGAAAACGGAGGGACCGCCCCGAGGATCAACGTAGGGAATGCGGCGTGGTTCGGTGATGCCGCCATCGAAGCGGAAATGCCGAAGCGCCTGGCGGGTTCCACGGAGGTTGAGGCTGCCTTCGCCGCCTGCCACCTCGGCTACGCGATAGAGCCGCGTGGCGTCGCCCACGCCTTCGAGGGAGATGCCTGCGCGGGTGAACTGCAAGGGTTTGTCGATGCCGTAATCCCCGGCTTCAAGGCGCAGCGCCTCGCCCGGCGATAAACGGTCCAGCGCGGCCTGGATGCAGGCCGACGCTTCCGCGGCTGGGGGGCAGACGCTTTGCGCGGCGGTTGCCGCGGGCCAGAGCATCCACAGAAGCAGGATCGATGCCGCGGGAAGACGAAGAAGCAGCCAGGGCATGCGGATTCCTTTGGGAAAGGCTGCCTTGCGATGCATACGGAGGTGCATGGATTCGACTCGCGTTCGCGGCTCCCGGCGGCCCCGGAGAGATTCCGGCGTCTAGCGCAGCGCTTTCACGATCACGCGCTGGCGGCGCTCCAACTGCTCATACGCACCGAGGGGCGGATCAAGAAACGTCACATCGCGGAAGCCCGCCGCGTGCAACAGAAAACGCAGCGCCTTGGGAGATGGGCAAGTGACCACCGGGGTGGAGCCCGTTTCCTGATTGCCCTGCGCGTACTCGCCCGTCTCATCGATCACGGCCAGGATGCCTTGGAACGGCCGGGTCCATTCGCGGCTACCCCACTCGGCCGCGCCTTCCACTTCCGCCACCACCTGCGTTTCGAGGAGCAGCATTTCCCCGGTGAGCGCGTGGAGGCGGCGCAGGACGCGCATGGGATTCTCCAGATGGTAAAGCAGACCGAAACAGAGCGTGAGATCGAACGTGCCAAGCGAAGCCGGATTCAACTCCTCCACATCGGCCTGCAAATAGCGAAGCGCGGAAACCTGCTGCTGCTCGGCGACGAAGCGCGCGCGGCGCAGGTTCTCTTCGCGGTAATCGATGCCGAGCACCTCGGCGACCCCCATGTTTCGCAGCGCAAGGGCGTAGTACCCTTCGTGGCATCCGACGTCCACCGCCCGCGCGGTGGAGAGCCTTGGCCCAAAGTGCTCCCGCAGCGCGGATTCCATCATCCGCCGGCGCGTCTCAAAAATGGCCTGGACTTCGAGCGGGATTTTCGATTCCGTGGAAACGCCGCCGGGCAAGGAAAAGGAATAAAACCACGGCCCAATTTCCGCGATTTTTTCTTGGAGTTCAGCAGTTGTCATGGAGAGTACGGGGCCGCCGTCGAGCGGGCTACCCTCCTTCAGTTTCGCGCATGTGGAGGATTCGCGGGATTTGGACGCGCACGGCGGTAAAGGGAATTGCCCGATGCCTCGGTTGGGAAGAGGAGCCGGCTCCTCGAAAGGATCAGCGATTCCGGTAGATCTGGGCCAGAAGCTTCACATTCTGGACGCAATTGAACTCCGAATTCTCCAACTCCGCGAGCGCCAGCCGCCGATTCTCCGCGCTAACCAGTTTCGATTGAGCGATGGCGGCATCCGCCCACATCCGCGGCCCCGCATCGGCGGAGACCTGCGCCACCAGCCGGGGCGTCACAATCGCCTCCGTGGTGACGCCGTCGCCGATCACTGCGGGGACGCCGGCGGCTTGCGCCTCGACCACCGCGATGGGCAGTGCTTCGTTCCCCCTCGGCGGAGGCGGCGAGGGGAAGACGAACACATCGAATACCCCCCTCAGCAAATCCGCGATGTCAGACCGGGTTCCGGCCAGTTTCAAATGATCACCGATTCCCATCGCGCGCGCCTTCTCTTCGAGTGCCGTTCGCAGCGGCCCCTCGCCGATCATCACCAAGTACGTCCGCGGATTGACGGCCAGCGCCTCCCCGAGCACATCGATGAGGAACTCCGAATTCTTCTCCGCGCATAATCGTCCGATGCTGCCTAAGACCAGCGAATTTTCTGGGATTCCGAACGCGGCCTTATCCACGTTGGCGGGGACCGGCTTCTTGAAAGGTTCGAGGTTAATGCCGCACCGCATCACGCGCCAACGGGGATCCTTGCGCCAGGACTTGCCAAGCAGATCCTCCGTGGATGCAATCGAGGGACCCATGCCCGCGGTTGCGAAGAGGCGGATCAACGTTCTCGCCAATCCGATATAGAGGCGCCGCGGCAGCGGTTTGGAATCATTGGCGACGACGTTGTGGGAATGGACCACTCGCACGGGCACTCCCGCGAGCCACGCGCCCAGCACGACAAATCCACTATAGGCATGAAGGTGGCTGTGAATCGCGTCAAACGGCCCGAAGTCGCGCAGAATCCTTCTGAGATTGATCAGGAAGCGCAATGGGTTGTCAGATCCGGCGCAATGGTGCACCTGAATCCCCAGTTCGCGCGCGCGGCGGTCGAAGAGCCCATCGCCGGAATGGACGACGGCGATATCCATCGAAACGTTCTCCGCCTTGCCGGCGGGACACAGGTCCGTCAACCAGCGCTCCACCCCCCCGGAACGAAGCATGGAAGCCACTTGGAGGACGCGCAGGGGATTTCTTGCCGGATCTTGGGGCATGGGAATTGCGCTGGAGGGCTCCATGAGCATAAGCTCGAACTACCTTAGGATACTATGGCCGGAGAGTGGCCATCCGTGACTGGGAATGGAAGTTCCCGCCGCCGCTACGTCCTCGCAAGACCGCGGTCGAAAGCGGCGGAAAGGTATGCCGGAAGCGTGCTGCGCGAAGGAAGTGGAACACACTTGTGCCCTGAGCCGCAAGTGCGTTACGACTATGTTAGGATCGCAACTTGGAAATCTGACACAATCATCCGAATACGCATAAGGGAGTTTGCAATCTGTGAAAGTCTACGACAGCCAGCACATCCGCAATGTAGCCTTACTCGGCCACTCGAACAGTGGAAAGACGACCCTCACGGCGGGAATTCTCTATGGGACGGGCGTCACGAACCGGCTCACGCGGGTAGAAGAAGGGAACACCCTCACCGATTACGATGAGGAGGAGATCCAGAGGAAGATCTCAATCTCAACCGGCCTTGCCGCCGTCGAGTACAACAACCACAAGTTCAATCTGCTCGATACACCGGGCTTTCCGCTGTTCAACGCCGACGCCAAGAGTGCGATGGCGGCGGCGGATTGCGCTCTGCTGGTTGTGGACGGCGTGGACGGGGTGCAATCCCAGACGGAGAAGTTCATGGGATACGCCGGGGAGTTCGACCTGCCCACGGCCATCCTGGTGAACAAGCTCGATAAGGAGCGCGCGAACTTCGACGAGCGTCTGGAGCAGCTTCACGAAGTGTTCGGACGCGAAGCCGTCGCGGTGCAGATGCCGATCGGGAGCGAGAAGGATTTTCGCGGCGTGATCGATCTCATCTGCATGAGAGCGTATCTTTTCGAGCCCAACGGCAAGGGCATCGGGAAGATGGGCGAGATTCCGGCGGAGTTGCTGGCGCGCGCGGAGGAGTTGCACGAAGGCATCGTAGAGATGGTGGCCGAAGGCGACGAAGAGCTGATGGAAGAGTTCTTCGCGGCGGGCACGGTATGCGCGGAGAACCTGACGACGGGGCTGCGGGAAGCAGTCCACGCGCGCAAGCTATTCCCCGTGCTGTGCGGCTCCGCCTACCAGAACATCGGCACGAGCGAAGTTTTGAGCATCCTGGGGGAATACATGCCGTCGCCGGCGCAGCGGCCGGCGCTCAAGATGACCGTTCAGTGCGTGGAGGGCGAGCGCGCCATGAGCGATGCGCAGCCGCCCGCTGTGTTTGTCTTCAAGACCCTGGCCGACGTGTTCGCGGGGCGTATTTCCTGCTTCAAGGTGATGAGCGGGGTCATCAAGAACGACCAACATCTGTTCAACCAGGAAACTTCCGCCGACGAGCGCTTCAGCCACTTGAGCTCGCTCACCGGCAAGACGCTCAGCGAAGTGCCCGAGTTGCACGCCGGAGATATCGGCGCGGTTTCGAAGTTGAAAGATACACTTACCGGCCACACGTTGAGCGAAAAGAACGCAGGGGTGATTTATCCCGCGGTGAAGCTGCCGGAGCCACAGATCGCCTTCGCAATCGAAGCCGTATCGCGGCAGGATGAAGACCGGATGGGCAACGCCATCGCGCGCATTCTCGAAGAAGACCCCTGCCTGCGCTTTTACCGCGATCCACACACGCAGCAGTTTCTGCTGGCGGGCTCCGGCCAGCAGCACGTGGAGATCGTGGTGAGCAAACTCGCGCGCCGCTACGGCGTGAACCTCAACTTGAAGGAACCGCAAGTGCCGTACCGGGAAACCATCCGAGGCTTCGCCGACGTACAGGGGCGGCACAAGAAGCAGACCGGTGGGCACGGCCAGTTCGGCGATTGCAAGATCAAGATGGAGCCGCTCGAACGGGGCAAGGAATTCGAGTTCGTGAATGCGATTTTCGGCGGATCCATTCCCAAGACGTACATCCCGGCCGTGGAAAAGGGCGTGCTGGAAGCGGCTTCTCAGGGGTACCTGGCCGGCTTCCCGATGGTGGACTTCAAGGTGACCCTCTACGACGGCAGCTACCACGACGTCGATTCGTCGGAAATGGCGTTCAAGCTGGCGGGGAGGAAGGCGTTCAAGGCGGCGATGGCCACCGCGAAACCGGCTCTCCTTGAACCGATCATGGCCGTGCGGATCGATGCGCCGCAAGAGTACGCAGGCGACATCATGGGCGACCTGAACAGCCGCCGGGGCCGTGTGGCGGGGATGGACATCAAGGGCAACACGCAGACGATCAACGCGTCCGTGCCGATGTCGGAGATGCTGAGCTACCAGAACGCGCTCACCTCCATCACGCAGGGCCGCGCGACCTTCACGATGGAGTTCGACCACTACGACTTCATGCCGCAAATCGAGGCCGAAAAGGTCATCGCCAAGGCGAAGGCCGCCCGCACAGGAGCGGAGGAGGAAGAGGAGTAGCAGGAAGACTCCCGGAGCGCAATTCAGAACCCGGCCGGCACCCTTCGCCGTGCCGGGTTTTTTATTGAGAATCCGGGGCCGTTAAGTCCTATTTATGTGTTCCATAGGCTTTTTTTATCGTAAGATAAAGATATAAAGAGCTTGCAGACGAAGGAGGCCGTCATGCTTTCCCTTGAATCGGTTCTCTTGCCGGTAAACTTTTCGGAGCGATGCGGCGCGAGCGCGCAGTATGCACGCTATCTCGCCGACAAGGCCAGGACGCGCATCGTCCTGCTGCATGTGCTTGAAGACGTCCCCTACGAATTCGCCAGCATGGAGTTCAGCGGCGTTGCGCTCCACGATCTTGTGGTTGAACGGAAGAAGCAGGCCGAGAATCAGCTACGCGATTTCGCGGCCAAGTACTTCAATGGCATGAATCTGGAGGTCGTGCTGCTCGAGGGAGATCCCGCCACCCGCATCGTCGAGAAGGCGCACGAGATGAACGCGAGCATCATCCTGATGCCGACGCACGGCTACGGGCGCTTCCGGCGATTCATTCTAGGCTCGACCACCGCGAAAGTGCTGCACGACGCCGACGTACCGGTCTGGACCGGCGTGCACATGGCCCAAGCGCTCGAACAGCGGGAGATCCGGCACATTCTTTGCGCGATCGATCTTGGCGACGCCAGCGAGCGGGTAGCGGTCTGGGCCACGGATGTGGCGCAGAAAATCGGCGCACGCCTCACGGTGATTCACGTCGTGCCGCACCTGGAGCGGATCCCGGGCGAGTATTTTGAGCGCGATTGGGAAGTGGAAGTGAAGCAACTCGTCACCGCCGATCTCGAGAAGCTCCTCGCCGGGAAGCCGGGGAATCCGGAAGTTCTGGTAGAGGGCGGCGACCCGGCGGACGCGATCTGCGGGGTGGCGCGGAGCAAGGCGGCCGATCTGCTGGTGATCGGGCGTGGGACCGCTTCCGGCATCTTTGGCCGGATGCGCGCGCACGCCTACGAGATCATCCGCGAAAGCCCCTGCCCGGTGGTGAGCGTCTAAGCGGCCGCGAGATCGAGCGGGAAGGGCCTTGCCATCCGGATGGCAAGGCCCTTCCCGCGTCTGGGATTTGCCGAGACCGGCCCAGGAGGGCCGGACCACGGCCGATTCGCTTGCCGATTAGCGGAGCCCCGCGAGTTCCTGCAACCGCCGCCAGTTCTGGAGGCGATTCTCGTTCGCCGCCGCGAGCGCCGCGCCTGCATTCCGGCCCGTGCCGAAGTAGGGAGCGAAGCGTTCCTCGGTTCTGGCGAAGGCGATAAAATCGAGGGGCGTGGCATCCGTCCCCGGCGCATACCAATCCTGCCGGAGCGCAGGGTTGCCGGAAAGACTCAATTGCTCCCGCAGGTAGCTCCCTTCCCTGGGATCGAGCATCAGGAGCGGGAAGGTGCGGCTCTCGACCGCCAACTTCGCCTGGGCCATCGCCTTTTCTTCGGAGACGCCATCCTCCGCCATGCACGTCGCATAGCAGATCACTACGGCCGGGCCGGAGAACTCGTTGGCCGCGCGGATGGCGCGATGGAAATGGTTGAGGTGAGAGGCGGTGGTTTGGGCCACCATCACATTCGGGAAGGCCATCGCGATCTGCGCCAGGTCCGTGGTGGGTTGAAGGCTCAGTTCCTCGCGCGCGCCCACGCCGCCGTTGCCTAGTGAGTGGAAAGCCGCGCCGTGAATGCGGCGGCTCTCGCAAGCGAAGACCTGCGAATCGAGCACCAGCACGTTGATATCCTCGCCCGAACTCAGCAGCGCGGTGAGTGCCGAAAGGCCGGCGCCGCCGAAGTTCTCCATGCTGCCGAGCACCCAAAGCTTGCGGCCCTGATTGCCTTCGCGATCCCAACTCCGGCGGACGCCCAGGGCATCCGCAGGCGCGTTGCTTGAGAGGGTGTTGGTCCACGGCACCTTGTAAGGATTGTAGGGGAAGACGGCGCCATAGACACTGTCGCAGCCGGAAGCCGCAACCACGCCGACGCGATCCGCCCCGTATTGGAAGCCCGTGGAGGCAAGCAGCAGACGAACCGCGGTGGATTGTCCGCAGCCGGAGCAACTGGAAGAGCCGCCGGCGGCAAGCTGCGCGCGGTCGCTCAGCAGGATATCGCCGAGAGAGCGCTCGGAAAGGAATCGCTCCGGCGTGTCGGGAAGGCTTCGGAAAAGCTCCATCCCACGGTCAATCAATTCAAGGTCGAGGCTGGATTTCGGTTTCATCGCGATCGCGTCATGCATCCCGCAAGCGTCCACGCACTCGGCGCAGCCCTTGCAGCGATCGGGATCGACGAATAGCGCCAGCATGCCGCCCCGCTCTTTGCGCTCCAGAAAAGCTTCCCAGTAGCGCCGTGTCTTTCCGAAGGATCCGGCCATGAGGCCGCGCAGTTCGGTATCTTCGATCGCGCCAAGAGCGCGCGTGACTTCCTCCGGCTCCACCACGCGCCCGACGATGGCGACATCCGGGCACACGACGACGCATTCCATGCAGCCGACGCAACGCTCCATATCGATCAACGGAATTTCCGGAGCATCGTGGCGCAGGCTTCGAATGAGATCCGTCGCGGGCAGCGCACTGGCCCGCGCCGCGGCATCGGCCGTTTCCGCGTTGGACCGGTTGGGGCAAGCGCCGGCGCCGATAATCTGCTCGCAGAAGTTTGCGTCGAGTTCGATGACCGCCCCCGCGGACGCCACGACACCATTCGCTCCCGTGGCCATCGGCGCGCCGATCACAGGCAGGCCGGTACTCGCCGGGATCGCCACTTTCTCCGCCGGAACCGTGAAGCGGAGCATGGAGAGGTATGCCTTCTTCACGACATCGTAGCTTGCGTCAATGGCGGCATCGCTCGCCTGGGGGTAGAGGCGCCCGAGACATTCGAGCATGCGATGATAGACTTCCTGCTCGGCGAGTTTGCTTTCCTTGAAAAAGGAACTGATGCGGAGCCAGGCGCCGAGTGCGACCAGGTCTCCCCATGTCCCCACGGCATCGGTGGCTGCGGCGGGGTTGGAGACACGCGCAAGGTCTAGTCCGGAAACGCGGATAGCGCGTTCCTGAATCTCCCGCTTCCCGCTCGCGGGCAGGATGCGCCAGAGTTCCTCAATCGAACGGGCGAAGGGGCAGAAGAGCACGCCCCCATCCATCACCAGCGAGACCGGGTTCCCCGCATGGAGCAGGCCTGCGGATTCCACCACGACAAGCTTGGCTTTGGTTTCGCGCGCGCTGGGCCGCGGGCCGCTCGACGCGGCGGCCAGCCGGAGCGTGATGGGCTTGCCAACCTTCTCCGTACCGGCGTCGCCCTCTGCATCGATCCGCAAACCGAAGAGCGCACGCGAGACTGCGGCAATCAACCGGTTTGCGTTGGCCGCGCCGCTGCCTCCCGCCCGAACGAGGGCGAGTCCGGTGGCAGGCGCTGCCGCACCGGGCTTGGAGGTAACGTAATGCCCGGGGGATGCGGCAAAGGCGGGCGGTAGCCCATCCGGCCGGACGACGGACGAGGGAAGGAAGACGGCGGCGATCGCATGTTCGACGGCATCGACGAACTCCCGTTCCGGCACGCGGGTGGCGCCGATGCCCACGGCTCTCGTGAAGAGCCGGAGGCCAGAGCCGCGAGCGGACGGAACCAGTGGACTTACCCCGAGCGCGGCCGATACCGCGAGAGTCAGGGGATTCGCGGGAGATAGTGGTATGTCCGTACGTTCCAGCACGCTCACGGTAAGCGCGTTCGCCAGCATCCCGCGAAGGGCCTCGGCGGGAAAGGGGCGGAATGCGCGGATCGTCACGGCTCCGGCCAGGACGCCTCTCGCGCGCAGGCCATCCACCGCGCGGCGGGCATCCTCCATCATGGAGCCACAGCCAAGCAGCACGTGCTCCGCATCGTCGAGCAGGTAGCCTTCCACACCCGCCACCAGACGCCCGGTGAGACGCGCGTATTCGTCAATCGACGCCTGGAGGGCGGCGGCGGCACGGCCGAGGAATCCACGCTGCGCGAGGCGCGCCTCGGCATAGTCAGCCTCCTCCTGCACGGGGCTGAGCATGGCCGGGCGACGGGGGTTGAAGTAGTTGCGGAGCTTCTCTTCAGCCTCCCCCACGAACAAGCGCATCAGATCCGGCTCCGGCAGCAGCACGTCCTGGATCTGGTGGGTAGTGGCGTAAGCATCCTGCACGACGAAGAACGGGGTTTCTGCGTACTCGGCGGCCCGGCGGCAGATCAGTGCAAGATCCGCAACTTCCTGCGCGTCGCGGGCAAACACGATGCCCCAGCCACAATCGTCGACGGAGAAGATATCGTCATGTCCGGTTCGCGTGGCGAGGGCCTGGGATTGCAACGCGCGCGCCCCCGCATGAAAAACCATCGGCAGCCGTTTCCCGGCAATGGTGCGGAGCGCTTCGTTCATCGCGGGCAAGGCCTGGCCGGATGCAAAACTCACGGCGCGGCCACCGGTGAGCGCATACCCTTCGCAGATGGAAGCGGCATCCTGTGGGGACTCGGCGCGGAGCGTCTCGAGAGGCTGCTGCCAAAGATTGCGGACTCCCCGCCCCACCAGGTCTTCAAACGCTTCCGCCATGGCGCGGGCGGGATGCACGGGATAGCTCGAAGCCGCCTGCGCGATGTGGCTTTCCACCCAAACGGCGGCTCCGGCTCCGTCCGCCACGGAGGCGATGCCCGGAAACCGGCGGAACGGAATCTGAGTGTTCTTGACTTCTTGTCCGGAGGGGGCGGTTCGGATCATGATTCACTCCTTTTCATACCGTTCGGTGCATTTTGCGTGCTAACCCTAGCGTAACGGAATCCGCATAGAAATTAAAGATCGGATTCTCTGAATTTTGAGCGAACCGGGCGGATAGACAGAAAAAGGTGCGGCGAGGCGGAATTCCGCTTCATGTGAAACAGTTCGATCAGGGAGCGGGTGCGCGGCCGGCGCGTTCCCCCTCCTCGCCCTCCGCCTTACCGAACTGGGCGTCCAACAGTTCCAGGCGGGGCCGGAGATCGGGAAACGGCTGCTCGTAGGGCAGCAGGATATAGCCATTTATGTCCCCGTATACGCGCCACGGCTTTCGATCCGGGTAGTAGTGGAGCAGTTCCTCGTTCTTTTGCGGCCCGAGGTCGGCGGCCCAGACGATTTGCGAAGCGTCGATAGCGGCCTGGTTGTAGTTCCATTGAGATGGATTGAGATGGCTCGCCGGAGTACTGAGGAACACGAGATGACGTCCTCCGCCGGGCAAACCTTCGCGCCGCCCCGCGTCAAGAATCTCCCGCTCAGCTTTCGAGCGGTCCAGTTTCCCACCCACCTTGCAGCACCAGGTGATCGCATTTAGCGTTGGCTGGAAACTCCACTCCGCGGCACGGCTTGCTCCGCTGAGGCTCAGCAAGAGCAGGTGCGCAGGCAACACGAGCACAAGGAACCAGCCGGCAAATGCCGCGCGCCTCATGCCGGTTAAGCTCCGGTCTTTCGAAGAGCGGCGGCGGCCCAGTTCGCGCAGGCCCAACGCCCAGACGGCGATGATCGCCGCGAAGGCGGGCGCCACGTAATGCGGATACCAGGTTTGTTCTATCGCCACCGCGACGAAGGCGGGCGCCGCGCAGATAAAGAGCTTGCGGAGCCGCAGCGAACTGCGGCCTCGAACGGCGGCCCAGAGCAGGACCATCAGCATGGGGCCAAGGAAGAAACGCCACATGATGCTGAGCTTGTGAGGGGTTCCGAGCAGAAACCCTTTCAGCGAAGTGACGGATTGGTGCTCGCTCACCTCCCAGCGGAGATAGGCCCGCATTTGCGGCTGCCGCAGCTCGACTTCCCGAGGCGCCATCCAGGGGAGGGTGATGGGCCACCCGTAGGTTTCGCGATTCACCTGATAGGGGATCTTGCCGAAGGTTCCGGTCACGGCGGTGGTGTAGCTGAGAACCAGGAAGACGGCGGAGGCCAGAACCACCGCTGCGGGCGCCGCGAATACGAGAAAGAATCGTCTCAACTCCCGTCTCTGCGTGAACAACGCCCAGAGCAACGCTCCGGAACACCCGAGACCCAGGGCGACGCCTTCCCATGGCCTTGTCGCAAGCAGCAGCGCCGCGCCCGCCCCGAACAGCAGGCCGTCGCGGAGCGAAACGCGACGGTCAAGGAGCGCAGCCGCGACCGATCCGATCAGCAATGTCCCCCCGAGTGCCGGAACCGTGCCACCCCAATAGCTATCCACCCAGTAGCTTCCAATCCCGAAACGAACGGTGGCCAGCGCCGTGGCTAACCACGCCCAGGCGGGAGAGATCCATTGGCGGAGCGTCCAAAGCAGGGCGACGAAGAGCAGCACGGCCGAGAGCCAGACCCCAAAGTGATGATGGCCGAACAGAATCTTCCCCACGGAAAGGAACACCGCCGAACCGGGCAAGTACTGAGACTGGTAGGTGGGCTTAGGAATCACGTGGATCGCTTCGAAGAACTCCCAATGGGGATGCGTGGGATTCGTGAGGCGGCCTAATTCCAAGGTGTCCGCGAGGAGCCGGTAGCTGAACTCGTCGGTGACGAACGGCACGGGAGGCCCGGTAGCCGCGAGATAGACGGCGCGCGGCAGGATGGCCAGCAGCAGGATCGAGCCATAGGCCCAGACCGGCCGCCACGCGATGCGGCGAACCAGGCGCAACCAGACCAGGGGGAAGCGACTCTCCCGCGCGAGGCCGCGGCGCGCGAAGAGAGTGAGCGCAACAAGGAACGCAAGTTCGAGAATCCCGAAATCGAGGGCCAATGCGACCAGAACGCCGCCCGCCACTGCTATGAAGTAGACCATCTTCCGGGTTTGGCAATGGAGCTTGCGGTCCGAAGACCCAGGCGGAACCGGCACTGCCGCATCAGAGACGATTCTAGGCGAAAGGGAGGATTCCTGTACACGCTTATGTCACGAAAGGAGCGCCGCGCGGCGGGGGCTAGGTGCCCCGCGCAGTCAACTCTAAGGGTTCCGAGGCAGCTTGCACAAGATGCGCCGAAGGGCTTGGCAAACTCTCTCGCGTAATCGAAAGCACGGGACAGGAAGCATGGCGCAGGAGGGCGTCAAACGCGAAGCCGGCCCCCGGGATGCCGCCACGCTCCCTTCGAAGCGCCACGACGAGGTTCACCCGATGCTGCCGGATTGCGGGGCGGAGGCCCAGATAAGGGGGTCTCGTGTTCACCGTCGACTGGTTGGGCACTCGCAGGGATTCCCCCAGGCGGTTCAGTTGTTCGAGCGAGGCTTCCACCGGCTGGCGCCTGTGACGGCTCCCGGACCGGTCAAACAGAAATCCTTCATTCGCCCTGGGCGCCGCAGCGTATAGAATCAGTTCGCCGCCCGACGGTTCCGCCAAAGATTGGGCATACTCCACCAGAAGGCGGTCTTCTTCTTCCCCAAGACCGAGCATGCAGAGGATGCGGGGGTGGGAATGGAAGCGGGATCGCTCCACCCTCCCGAGGTTGCCCGCGAGGACCGGCTTCGCGGTGGCTTCCACGATCTTCTCCACCATGGATGCGCGCCAAAGCCGCCGCCAAGAGGATCGCGCGCCGCCGCTCAACACAATCAGATTCGCATCGACAAACGCCGCATATCGCGCCACCGCTTCGGGCACTTCCCCATGGACCACGGCGCGATGGACCACGCAGGGAGGATTCGTGCGGGTCATCGCGCATTCCGGCCAACTGAGCCCGGAATTGCGTTTATCAAGCCGACGGGAATTCACGACATGCAGCAGGGTGAGTTCGGCCTCCAATGCCGCGGCGATATCGATGGCGTATTGCGCCCGCTGTTCGAAATCCCCTTGCAGTTGGATGGGTGCGAGCACCCGCTCAAGTGCAAACATTGAAAACCTCCCGAAGTGAGATCAAAGCTTCGCCCCCCGCGCCGCTGTTTCGAATCCCCGGCATACCGGATACGGTATCTCGCAACCCGGCGGGTGTACGTCGATCTAGGGCGAGAACGCGAATCGCGCCTTTTCGGAGCCTTGCCCCGCATCCTGCCGCTCCTGGCACGCGACGCAATAGGACGCCCAAGGCACGGCGCGAAGGCGCGCGGGGGCAATCGGTTCGTCGCACTCAAGGCACAGGCCGAACTCGCCCGTTTCGATCCGCGATAGGGCTGCGTCGATGAGCCGGATCTTGATCGCCTGCTGGTCTTTGCGCTGGAGCGTGACAAACTGCTCCTGGAACGCGGCCGCCTGATCCGCGGAATCGCCCGTGCCGATGGTTGGTGGCGGTTCCGACTGGCGGCGCTCCCACTCCATCTGGGATTTTTCGTCAAGTAACGCATGCCGAAACTCGGCGATGGGGTCAAGTACCTTTGTTCTTGGCATCATGCAGCCTCCAATTCGCTTATAAGCAAGTGAATTGCCAATCCCTCCGTACCGTAGCGCCGGGTTCGCAGCACGGAACCGCGCCTGCATCCGCAAGCGGGTCAAGCACGCGCTCACCCCTCAATCGGCACTCCCTGCGATTCCGGCTGATAGAGCACTTCCACGACCTCCAGGCGCCGGATTCCCCGGGGGACCGGCCACTCAATGACGTCGCCCACCCGGTAGCCCAATATGGCGGTTCCAATGGGAGCCAGGATCGAGACGTCGTTGCCTTTCCGCTCCTGTGTCGGAAAGATGAGGCGGTATTCTTTCATCTCGCCGCTATCCAGATCCTTCAGCCGGGCGCGAGAATTCATCGTGATCACGTCGCCCGGAAGCGCATCCTGCTCCACAATCTCCGCCCGGTCCAGTTCCTGAGCCAGCCTGCCGACACTTTGCGCGTCAGACCCGCTGAACGCTCTTCCGCCATCGACGAGCGGCCGTAGTCTTTCATAGTCACTTTTCGTGATGACAATGTTGTCTCGCACCGTTTTCACAATAATCCTCCTGGCCGCAAACACAGCTTGGGCAAACGGAATGCCGCTGCATAGCTACACCCGTGCCGCCGGTTTCGGGAACTGTCGGAATATCTGTAGCAATTTGCGTGCCACAATCCGAATTCTTCTCCTATATTCGATTTGGCGGATTTGTGGGCGACTTTCTCGAGCGTTCTGCCTGTAAACGCACAGTTGTGCCCGATTAGAGGCCAAACCCGCCATGCCCAGTCACGTTCACCCGGCGCGCTTCGCCGGACCGGGCCTGCCGAGGCCTTCCCGCTCCCGATTGGCCCACGGATTGCAATGGTATGGAGCAGATACCGCATTGAACAAAGACTGCATCGTTGCAAGGGAGATTCGACCGAAATGATTTCCGATCCACGCTCCGTTACGTTCCACTTGCCTGTTTCCTGCCGCTCCGCGGTGGCACAGGTGAAGCGGGCGTTGGAGAAGGACGGGTTGCGAGTTCCGGCGGAGATGAACGTGGCGTCTCACATTCGGGAGGAATTCGGAGCAACTCTTACGCCAAGCTTTGTGCTGTACGTGGACGACCCGGCCCTGTTGCTCGAAGCGGTGATTTATCAACGGGATGCCGCGATGCTCATCCCGCAGCCCGTGTCGATATCGGGGAATGGCCATGCATCGGAGATTGTACTTCGAAGCGCGGAAGCCCTTCGAGATATGGGAATGCCCCCCGTCGTCCGGGATTCCGTCCTCGAACTCCATTCCCGGATTGTCCGGGCCATGGATTCCATCGGCGAGCGGGAGGCCCTTCCGCAAATCGCACAATGCTAACCATCAACCTATGAACGAACAGAAAGGAAACTTGCGATGACTACCCAGACCCGACCTCTCCATCAGGAAACCAATCCGCGGGAGTCTTTGCCGAAGCCACCCCCAGCGGGCAACGCCAAGACGGACCGCGACATGATGTTTCAATCCATGGGCCAGATGCAGGAGAGCTACCATGGCTCAACCACGGTTCGCAGAGAACGCATCTTCATGTGGATTGCCGGAATCGGCGCAGGCGCGCTCATCTTTGCGTTGATCTACGCAGCCATCTTCTTCCTCGAATAGCACCCGGAGCGAATTTCGCTCGACCCGGACACATTGAGCGGCCTCCGCTCCCCCGGATCCACCGTTGCTGCCACAACGCCTTTCCGCATACCAGGGACCCAGGGGCCGCTCAGACCTCTCATCGCGAATCCGGCGAAGTTTGCGCCCCGGCATCCGTCCGGGGTTAGGCTAAGAGGGAGGGTGCGGCCGGTGCGGCATCAGCTATGAGCTCGCGAGATTGGATCCCAAACAACCAATGGCCGAAATGGGGCGGATACGCGGCGATCGCTCTGGCTCTGGCGCTGATCGCGTGGCTCAACTGGCTCAGCGGCGGGCTGCTTGCACCTCTCTACGCGCTCATCGTCACCCTCGCGGCGATTCGATTCGGTTGGCTTGGTGGACTGCTTTCCGCCCTTTGCTCCGGCGCGCTGCTGTTGATCGAGGCGACACCGGCAATGGAAGCCGCGGTGGATGCCGCGACGCTGGTTGCGGTGGGGTTAAGCGTGGGGTTGCTCACGGCGCGGGAACAGCGGCGGAAGCGCCACTACAAGAACCTGGCGGAGAAGCTGGGGAATGTGTACGAGAAGGTCCAGGCGAACTTCGAAGGCATGAAGCGGGCGGAGCGCCTCTCCGCACTGGGGCAACTCTCGGCCGGGCTTGCGCATGAGATTCGCAACCCGCTGGCCAGCATCAGCGGCGCCGCCGGGATCCTACGCCGCAGCCAGGGCCTCGAACCGAAGCAGGAAAAATGCATCGACATCATCACCCATGAATGCAGCCGGCTGGATGGGCTGCTCACGAACTTTCTGAATTTCGCCCGGCCGCGTGCGCCCCGGTTTCAGAAAGTGGACTTGCTACCGGTTCTCGAGAATGTACTCACGCTGGCCGGACATGGCATTCGCGGCAAACAGGTGAGCCTGGCGAATCGCGTGAGAGTGGGCCTCCCCTCCGTGGAGTGCGACCCGGAGCAATTGGAGCAAGTGCTCTTGAATCTGATGATTAACGCGATTGAGGCGAGTCCGGACGGTGATATGGTGGAGCTTGGCGCGGCATTCAGCGGCGACAAGATCACGATTGAAGTCGTCGATCGAGGGCACGGGGTGGCCGCGGCGCACGTCGACCGATTGTTCGATCCGTTTTTCACGACCAAGGAACACGGTACCGGCCTGGGTCTCCCGGTGGCCCACCAGATCATGAGCCAGATGGGAGGATCTCTTCTGGCAAGGAAGAATTCGGGACCGGGGATGACCTTCTGCGTCGTGCTTCCATCGAAACATACCGACTCATGACACCGAAACGAATCCTGGTCGCGGACGACGACGATAGCCTTCGCTGGGTGCTGCAAACCCAGTTGGAAGAGATGGGGTATGCCGTATCGGCCGCGCGGGACGGGGCGGAAGCGCTCGCGGAAATCGAACGGGAAGCTCCCGCGCTGCTCCTCAGCGACTTGAAGATGCCCAACCTCTCCGGCATGGAACTGCTGAAGCGCATGCAGCGGGAGCACGCCGAGATCCCCGTCGTGATAATGACCGCCTACGGAACCATCCAAAGCGCTGTGGAGGCGATGCGGTTGGGAGCGTACGACTACCTTACCAAGCCGATCGATTACGAAGAACTGGGCATTGTCGTCACGCGCGTGCTCGAGCACTTCCGCCTGGTGGAAGAAGTCCGCAACCTGCGCGCCAGCCTCGATCGAAAGTACGGTTTCGAGAGCATCATCGGGCAATCGGAACCGCTGCTAGCCCTGCTTGATACGGCGTCCCGCGCGGCCCTAAGCAATTCGACGATTCTGATCCACGCCGAAACCGGCACGGGCAAGGAGTTGCTTGCGCGTGCAATCCATCTCAACAGCCGTAGGCGGGAGCGTCCGTTCGTCACGATCAACTGCGGCGCCATCCCGAGAGAACTGCTGGAATCGGAGTTGTTTGGACACGTGAAGGGATCGTTCACCGGCGCGGTCGCCAACAAGACCGGAAAGGTGGAAATGGCCAACGGAGGCACACTCTTCCTGGACGAGATCGGCGAAATGCCGGGCGAGTTGCAAGTGAAGGTGCTGCGGCTGCTGCAGGAAGGGGAACTCGAGAAAGTGGGCGCCACCGGCCCCGTAAAAGTGGATGTCCGCTTTGTTGCCGCCACGCACCGGAATCTCCATGCGATGATCGAGGACGGCACGTTCCGGGAAGATCTTTTCTACCGCCTCAACGTGATCCCCCTCGAGATTCCTCCGCTGCGCGACCGGCTCGACGACATTCCGGCGCTGGTACAGCATTTTTTCCTGAGAGTGAAAGAACGACAGGGGCGCCCGGAGTTGAGCCTCTCCCCCGCCCTGCTCCCCCGGTTCCAGAATTACCGTTGGCCCGGCAACGTTCGTGAGCTCGAGAACGTGGTGGAACGCATCGTGGTCTTGGCTCGTGGCGACGAAGTGACGCTGAACGATCTGCCCGAGTTTCTGCGCCGCGATCGGCCCGCCGTGGACGCGCTGCAACTGGAACTGCCACCGAGTGGCGTAAGCCTGGAGGGGATTGAAAAAGAACTGCTTGTCAAAGCCCTCGAACGCTTTGACGGGAATCAGACCCATGCGGCGCGATACCTCGACATCAGCCGGAAGGCCCTGATTTACCGGATGGAAAAATACAAGATTCGTAAGAAAAGTAACGACGAGGGAGATCTCTCCACTTCCGCCTGAGCGCTTCACCTTCGCGCCGCGCCGCCAGCCTCGCTTCCCTCGAACTGGCCCGTGACGTGCACGAAGTTCGGGTGAAATGAGAACGTTCACGCATCCCCTTCTCGCGACCCTCCCGAGTGTTCTCCTCATTGGAACGGAATCGAGCGCCAGGGCACGATTCCATCGCGTCCTGCGCGGCGCGAAATTCCGGACCTTTGTGTGCGCGCAGTTGCGCGACGCCGCGGATCTGATGCACCTTGTCTCCGTCGTGGTCTGCCATCAGCCGCTGCCGGAAATTCGCTGGCAGGACGTACTGAAGCACGCGGAGACGCTTCGAAACGCGCCCAGCGTGGTGGTCACTATCCCGCGGCCGTTGACGATCGACCTGGACGAGGCCAGCCAGGCGGGAGTTTTTGCTCTGTTGGAGCCATACGACGACACGGAACTCACCACCCTGGTTCAACGTGCGCACGCGGAATACCAGGCGGTGCGGCAACTCGACGGTGCGCACCCGGACCCGATCGCCACCCTCGAACGGTTTCGCGTTGCGGTGGGCGCTCCAGCGGCCGTTTCGTCCCCGGCCAAGTGGACGGAAACTGCCAGCACTGCCCGTTTTCGGGCAGCAAAGGCGTCCCGAAGCGGGGCGGTTCCAGATGCGCCGGAACCGGTTCCCGCGAGTTAGGCACTGAAACCCGGACGCACGCCACCATCCTCCGCCGATTTCGCGCGCCTCCCGTTCTCCGCGGGCGGCGTTTCGATTGGCAGCGCAATTGCACGCTTTGCCAATGTCAGCGCAGAATAGGAGGCTTTCCACCGTGCCCGATCTCTTTTCCGACCTTCGAGAGTGGGGAACCATCCTCAGCCAGATTGATAAGCTGAAGCGCGCCGGGCGGCTGGAAGATCATCAATCGGGTCTCGTCCGCATCCTGCGATACCGGTTGAACTGGCAGTTGCATCATGCGGTGCTCGAAGCGGTCGTGGAGCTTCGAAGCCCTTCGGAAGAACTTTTGCGGGCGATTTGCGACATCGCCGCCGACGAACACCGCGAGATCGGAACCCGCTTGCTCGCTTGCGACGCGGTGGAATGTCTGCTTCGCCGGATGAGAAACCTCGGCGAGTCCGAGATTCTCGAACGGATCGCGTTTTCGGAAGCGCGCGCCATCCTCGATACCTCACAGCCGCCCGTATTGCGTCAGGCCATCGAGAGGTGGCTGGATCTTGAGCCGGAAGCCGCCGGAACGATCCGTTCCTCGCAAGCCGTCTAACCAGAAGCACCCATCGAAAGGAGAGACCCATGGAACAAGTACTTGAAGCCCCTCAAACGCAGACGGAAGATCCCCGTTATCTTTCGGCCTATCATCTGGAAAGGCTCGGCGTCACCCGGCTGAACCGCCACAATCTGTTGCTTCGCTGCCGGAATTGCGGCGAAGTGTGGACGCCCACGCTGAATGCCGACGCCACGCTCCCTGCGGGGTATTGGCGCTGCCCCAACCACTGCAACGGTTGATGGCTCCGGGAAACCCGGTTTGATCGCCGTTAAGCTACGGAGTTAAGAGCGAAGGGGAGGCGGACGAACGGTCTGAAGCGCCTCCCCTTTTCGTTTCCCGTACTCTGGTGTGCGGTACGCGTCTGCTCGGATGCGGTTCCTGCCCCGCACCTCACGGCTCATACTCGGCGGGTCGCGCGGCCAAAATGGGTTCCATTGTGACCCGGGTGTTGCCAAAACGACCCACACCCAAGAACCATCGTGACCTAACTTATTGATAATACGAAGATGCAAGATGGAGACTCACGTGCATCAGGTTCACTTCACGCATGTTACGCCGTCTTGCCGCGCTCCTGCTGCCGTTGCTTCTGCTTGTTGGAAGCGCCGCCGCGGTGACGCTGGAGAAACTCTCCCTCGAGGAACTGATCGATTCCTCCACGCTGATCGTTCGCGGAACGATCGGCGAATCCACGTCTTCGAACAACGGGCAGCGCATCGAGACGGACTACCGCGTGAAAGTCTCTGAAGTCCTGAAAGAGGAGGCGGGCGCCTCTGCCGGTGGACCCGGCTCGGGCAGCATTGCGGTTTCCCTTCCCGGCGGCGCCGCGGGAGGCATGCAGCAAACGCTGGCCGGGGTCCCGGTGCTTGAACGCGGCGCGGAGTATGTGCTCTTCCTGTGGCGCGCGCGAAGCGGACGCCTGCTGCTGGTGGGGATGTCGCAAGGGTTGCTGCGCATTGAGGGGAAGGGCGGCCGGGCTTCGGCGATTCGTCCGGCAATTGATGGAACCATGCTTGACCGGAACACGGGCCGCGCGGTGCGGGATTCCGGGCTAGGCATGCGGCTTGCCGCATTGCGGGAGGCGGTTACGCGGCGTGCCGCCACAGCCAAGGGAGGCAGACAGTGAAAGGCCTTCCTCTTTCCACGCCGCTCCGTGGGCGTCTGCTCCGCGGTGTTCTTCTCCGCCGCCTTCTGCTCACTCTTGGCGGGCTGCTGGCCGTCCTGGCGCCGCTCCCCGGCTACTATCACTTTCTGCATGTGCGCGAGGAGGGTGGCGTCTCGCGGGCGGTTGCCGAGCGGTTCGATCTCCGGGCGCTACCCGATGCATCCGTTCCGCTGGTGGTTTCGAAATCCGTGGAGCCGGAATATGCCGAAGGGGACACCTGGAGTGCGGTGCTCAGTGAATTAAGATTGGCCGCGGCGCAATGGTCGGCGGTTCCGCGATCCGCGTTACGGCTCCGCTATGCGGGAGAAGTCGCCGGGGAACCGGCGGCGGGAACGCCCTATGTCCAGGTTATTTTTGAGGAATTGCCGCCCGGCGTAATCGCCATGGGTGGGCCTGTGGCGCGAGACGCACGAACATCGGATGCGAATGGCGAGTTCGTTCCCATCGCGCGTAGTGTGGTGATTCTGAGCCATCGCCTGCGGGAGCGCCCAAGCTATTCCGAAGCCTTCTTCATGACGCTGGTCCACGAGATGGGCCATGCGCTGGGTCTGCAGCACGCCTTCGCCGGAAGCGTCATGTCCACCGGCGTCACGCGGGCCACGACCAAGGCCGCCCCATTGGCGGAGGACGATTTCGCCGGATTGGGCGCGCTGTATCCGGACAGCCATTTCGCATCGGATACGGCTGTCATCCGGGGACGCGTTACCTCCGACGGCGCGCCGATGCACTTCGCCAACGTGACGGCGCTGATGCCTTCGGGCGTGGCGGTGAGCACGCTGACGCTTCCAGACGGGAGCTATGAGATCCGCGGCGTCCCCGCCGGAGGCTACTACTTGTACGCCCAGCCCGTTGCGTCCGGTACGCAGGAAGGGCTGGGGCCGGGACAGATTGTTCTTCCCAAGGACGAGAATGGAAATGCCATTCCGCCCGGCGGGCTCTTCGCCACCCGCTTCTTCCCTGACGTTCCGAACTGGGATGCCGCCCATGAGATCGTTGCCCAACGGGGGGGCACAATTAGCGGCGTGTCGCTGGAGGTTCCGCGCGTCGATTCCCGCGCGTTCGCCGATATCACCACCTATAGTTTCCCCTCTAATTTCGCGGTGAACCCGGCCGTGGTGAACACCGGTTCCGAACGGCCGTTCCTGGTTGCTTATGGAGCCAACCTGGTGGAAGACGGACACAAAGCGGACGGATTGCAGGTGAATTCCACGGCGGCCGGGATCCTGGACGAGGATGTGCAAGCCTATGAGCCCGCGCCCCAATTTCTGCGGGTGAATCTGACGTTTCACCCGTTCACGGCCAGCTTGGGAGCAAAGCCGCTGCTTTGGAGCCGGAATGGCGAGACGTTCGTGCAGCCGTCCGGTTTCCGCGTGGTGGGCCAACAGCCCCCTGACGTCCAGGAAGCCACAATCGAGGCGGGCGCGGACGGCTCGGAATCGATCCGGTTGCGCGGACGGCAATTGGCGCCGTCCTTTACGTATTTGGTCGATGGCTTGAAGGCATCCACGCTTCCCGCAATTGAGGACACGCAAAGCCAGGAACTCTCTTTGCGTGCCCCCTTCACGAACGATGGCCGGGCGGTCCGCGTGGTGGCGTTGGGCGGCGACGGACAGAGTTCGCTATATCTGAACGCCAACCCGCCCGTGGTGGCCACCCGCGCCGTGGGCAGCGCCGACTTCCAGTTGAACGCCCCGAGCCTGCCCGCCGGGGCGGAGGCGGCAATCGAAGTTGAGACGGCCGGGAACTGGTTTGAAGAGGGGCAACTCGAGATTTCCTTTAACTCGCCCCATGTGATTGTGCGCCGGATCTGGCGCTCGACTCCAAACCGCTTGATTGCCAACGTCAAAGCCATGCCCTCCGCTCCGCAGGGCTCGGTGGAGCTTTGGCTGCACAAGGATCTGGCTACGGTGAACACGGGCCGCGCTCTGGGGATCGCCCCAGCAAATGCGCAAACTGTTTCCATTGATTCCCACTTGGTCGATGACGCCACCGGCGATGCAGCTATCTATCCCGGCGCGACGGTAACGGCGCGTATTTCAGGCGAGGGCCTGAGCGAAACAATTCTGCTGCGCCTGGCGGACCGTCTGGTGACGGCCAGCCGCGTGGAGGCTGACCGCTATCGGTTCGCGGTCCCCGCAGAGCTTCCGCAAGGGCTGGCCCGCCTGGAAGCAATGCTTCCCGGCCGAACGTCTCTGCCGGTGATGGTGGAGTTGACCGGCGCGCCCCCGGCGATCCTCGAAGCGGGAAGTTTCGCGCGCGCCGAACTGAAAAGCAGTCATCTGCAATATCGCGCCCGGCTCCTCCTGAAGCTGGAAGGCGTGCAATTCGAGGCGCGGCACGTCGGAGGGCTCGCAATCCGCGTGAACGGCCAACTGATCGAAGCGCTGGAGCCCTCCGCGCCGAGTGAAGACCGTCTGCCCGTGGCCTTCGACATTCCACTGAATTTGACCTCCACCGCCGAGGGCGCCATGCAACCCGCGCCCGTCTCCATCCAGGTGGAATGGAAGGGCCGGCATTCCGCGCCGCTCTCCCTTCCGCTTTCCGGCGGCTAGACGCTGCTCCTATTCCCCTCGCGCCCCGGTCCGGCCCTGCCTCTCACGTGGGCTTCGCCCCCGGAAGACTCCGTATACTGAAAGTTCATGCCTGCTGAACTTGTTGCCCTTGCACACCCGGAAACGGAGCGTTTCCCGATCGACGATGTGATCTATACGAGCCCCGCCTCCGGTTCGCTACTCGAGATCGAATTCCCCACGCCTGCCGCCGGACCGGAGGCTTTGAAGCGCCTTTGGCGGGAACGCCGGATGAGTAACCACCCGCTTGATCGCAGCGGTGTCTGGCGCTACCGGGAGATGCTGCCGTTCTGGCCGGAGTTCGATCATGTGGTAACCCTCTCGGAAGGCAACACACCCATCCTCGATGCGCCCGCCGCGGCGAAATTCGCCGGCCTCACCGCCCTCTCGTTCAAGCACCAGGGATACAATCCCACGGGTAGTTTCAAGGATAACGGCATGACATGCGGAGTGGCACAAGCGCGGCACCTGGGGATGACCCAAGTGGCCTGCGTTTCCACGGGGAACACCTCCGCTTCGATGGCCGCCTACGCCAGCGCCGGCGGCTTGCAGCCAATCATCTTCATCCCGAATGGCAACATCGCCTACGGCAAGCTGGCCCAGGCGCTCGAATACGGAGCGCGCACGCTGCAAGTGGACGCAAACTTCGATCAGATTCTGGCCCTCGTGCTCACGCTCGCGGAGAAGCTGGGCATTTACCTGCTCAATTCGATCAACCCCTTCCGCATCGAGGGGCAAAAGACGATCATGGCGGAAATGCTCGATCAGCTCGATTGGCAAGTGCCAGATTGGGTAGTGCTTCCCGGCGGCAACCTGGGCAATACCGCCGCTTTCGGCAAAGGCCTGCGGGAATTGCATGCCTGGGGCTTTATCGATCGATTGCCACGCCTGGCGGTGGTGCAGGCCGAAGGTTCCTCTCCCTTCTACGGTCTGTTTCAGGATAAGGGCGGCAAGTTTACGCCGAATCCGCATCCGGAAACACTGGCGACCGCGATCAAGATCGGCGATCCCGTAAGCTGGCCCAAGGCACTGCGGGAAGTTCATGCGAGCAACGGGCTTGTCGAGAAGGTCAGTGAGCAGGAAATCGCCGACGCGAAGGCGGTAATCGGGCGTTGTGGGATTGGCTGCGAACCGGCATCGGCCGCAACGCTGGCCGGCATTCGCAAGATGGTGGCCGATGGCCGCATCGCACCCGGCGAACGGGTGGTGGCCGTGCTTACCGGGCACGTGCTGAAGGATCCGGATTACATCTACCGCTATCACACGGGTCAGCTTGACGACCCCCGCGGCAAACGCCTTGCGAGCACCTTCGGCAATGCGCCCACCGTCGTGCCCAACGACCCGGATCTGATCGCGGGGCTGCTCGGGTAGCGCATCTGCGGGAAGGGGAACCGGTGCGCATTGATACGCAAATTTCGCTCTGGAAGGAAACGCCGGGCAGTGCCCGTAAGCATCCTCGCTTTCCTGGCGAGGACCGGGCATTTCTCCCCGAGCACATTGAGCCCATCCTCGCCCGGAACCGCTTCGACGGCGGCTTGCTCGTGAGCACCGGCGGCGAAGCGGTGGAAATTGCCCAACTGGCCGCATGGTGCAAGGAATCCCGATTGCTCCACGGCCTCGTTATCGCATGGGAGGCGCAAGCGGAAAGTGCGCTGGAGCCGGAAGAAAGGGACGGATTACTCCGAGGATATTGGGCGCGGGCCGGTTCAGCCGCTATCGCGGAGGCGGCTGCCCATTGCGAACGGATCGGGGTTGCACTCGATATCGCCCCCGCGGCGGATGGGTTCCATCTGCGTTCCCTCGCGGAGATTGCGCACACAAACTCGAACACGCCTCTGGTGCTTGCCCACGCCGGCGCGCCACCGCTCGGGCATGGCGAATTGGCGCAATGGATGGAGGAGATGCGCACCCTGGCAAGGGAACCCAACGTCCACGTAAAGCTCAGCGGGTTCTGGTCAACCACGCTCGACGAGTGGAACCTCGCCACGCTCCAGAGCCTGGTGGGGTTTCTGCTCGAAGAGTTCGGGGAACGGCGGCTGCTTTTCGGTTCCGATTGGCCGTTCTGCCTGCCGGCGCATTCCTGGAAGGAGTGCCTGGCGCGCTTCACGCAGGCAATTGGCGCGCGCACGATGGGCTTTCGGGAATTGCTCCTGGGCGAGAACGCCGCGCGTATATACGGGTTGCCCGCGAGTTTGGGCGAGGCTAATTCCGCCGGAAACTCACTTCCTTGAACCAAACGGTGGAACCCGCATCGTGGTTCTGCAACCCGATATAGCCGCTATCGGGCCGCGGTCCGCGAACCGGCTCGAACCATTGTTTGCGCGGCGGCACTTCCTGCCCTTCCACGTAGATGTTCACCACTTCTCCGTTTAGCGAAACCGTCGTCTTGGGGCCAGCCAGCGTGATCTCAAGCGTGTTCCACTCGCCCGCCGGTTTCTGATTCTCCTTCGTAGCCTTGCTGATCGAGTAGATCGCTCCCGTCCGATGCCATTCGTCACCGCCCGCGTCAATCTGCACTTCATAGCCGTTATGCACGCCGTACCATGCGTCGATCGGCTTCTCCGGCATGCGAATCACGACGCCAGAATTGGCGCGGCCCTCGGCAGTCTTAAAGACGACCCGGAGCGTGCCATCGCCCAGCTTTTCCGTATCGTAATAGAGCAGACCCATCCCGCCCTCGGTCTTCATCATGCCGTCTTCGACGACAAAGTGGTCCCAACCCACTTGCTTCCATCCGTCGAGATTCTGGCCGTTGAACAATTGCATGAATTGGTTACCACCTTGCCCCGAAAGAGCGAGCGAGACCGTGAGGGTAAGCAGAAGAGTTCGCAGGATTCGCATAGCGTCCTTATTATCTATCAGCAAGCCCCCGCCTGGCATGCGGCCATTCGGAATTGGCCCATCGCGGGGCCTCCATTTTGCGATGCTAGAAATTGGGGGCACGGGAGGATCGCATGGCACAAGATTCCGGAAAGAATGTGGGTGGAAAGCCGCGTCCCAAGCGCAAATCGGTGGCGGAGCGAAAACCGGTGGGGAAGCAGCCGCGCACGAAGCGGGAGCGCGAGGAGCGATTTGTCGAAATTCAACGCATTCTTACGAAAACCTACCCCAATCCTGTGTGCGCGCTCCACCATCGCAACGCCTGGGAACTCTTGGTGGCCACGATTCTCTCCGCGCAATGCACGGACGAACGCGTGAACATGGTAACCCCGGCCCTCTTCGCGAAATACCCTACGGTGGAGGCTCTAGCCGCGGCGGAGATCGAGGATGTAGTCCCGCTGATCCGCTCCACGGGCTTTTTTAATAACAAGGCAAAGAACATCGTTGGCGCGGCCCGGCGCATCGTGGAATCATTTGGCGGCGAAGTGCCCCGCACGATGGAAGAGTTGCTCACGGTGCCGGGTGCGGCGCGCAAGACGGCGAACGTCGTGCTCGGAAGCGGCTACGGCATTCCCTCCGGGGTCGTCGTGGACACTCACGTGCAACGTGTGGCCCGGCGGCTCGCATTCACCGGTGAAGTGGACCCCGTCAAGATCGAGCGGGACCTGATGGCCATCGTGCCGCAAGACCACTGGATCGATTTCTCTCACGAGTTGATCCTGCACGGTAGAGCCTTATGCTTCGCCCGCAAGCCTAACTGTGCCGCATGCCCGCTCGATGCGTTGTGCTTCGCTGCCGACAAGACGAGCACCGAGGTGACAGTGGAGAAACAGGCGGCCAAGCCCCCGAAAGGCAAACGCTAAGACGCCGTCAGCGCTTCCAAACAATCAGGGATTTCGCGACCCCGAACACGCGCTCCTTGCGCAGCCGCGCTCCTGGGAATAACGCACGCAGGGCATGCCCCCGCAGCAGTTGCACGTCATCGAGGTAGTGGTGCAGATAGAACTCGCGCTGGTCCGGCCGCGGGCGGGCCACCCACTCCCAGACGGTGAAGCGCGTGACGATTGATCGCTGCAAGGCCTTTGGCAGCCAATGCAGCAGCGGCATGAAAAGGTGCTGCTCCACCGGGAAGCCGGCATTCGGCGTCTGCACGAAAAAGCGCTTGCCGACGCGCATCGTCTCCTGAGCGAACGCCCGCTGCCTCGCCGCGTCGCCCACATGCTCGATCACGGAGTTACTGAACACGATATCGAAGCTCTGGCCGGCGAACGGCAGCGCACACCCATCCCCCGCCACCCAATGGAAACGGCGGTCCCGTTCCTCAATGGACATCGGGATATTGAGCAGCGTGACGCGGGGCGTGAAGGGCAGCAGCCGCCATGTATCGGGCGACCCACCCACATCGAGAATACGCGTCTCTTCCGTAACGCCCATCAGTTCCGCGAAGCGGCGCATGCGGCGTTCACGAAAGTGGTGGGAAAGGCGGGCGATCATGCTCATGGGCGGCAACGTGCCGGGGCGCGGCCATCCTCCATTCTCCTACGCCCGAGATATCTTGCGTTCGCGCAACCGGAACCCGCACTCAGGCGTCTCGCGGTTGTGTTCGCTCCCCCAAGATTCCAGCCCCTGCCCCGGTTGGCGAGCTTCGCCATAGCCCTCGCGCTGTTCTTTCTGGTGGCAGGCGTATCGCTGCCCGCGCAGGAACCTGTGTTTCGTGCGAGTTCTCCGCTCGTGGTGGCGCACACTACGGTAACGGACGCCAAGGGCGCGTATCTGCACGCACTGGAACCCGAGGATTTCGCGCTCTTCGCCGATGGGAAGCCGGTTGCCTTCGATCTCGATTATTCCTTCGTGCCGATCTCGCTCGTGGTGGTGGCGGAGAATTGCGGCGATTGCGGCGCGGCGATCAAGAAGATGCGCAAGGTGGGCGTGATGCTTCTCCCCCTGATTACGGGAGAGCGGGGCGAGGCGGCACTGGTGACGTATTCGGATTCAGTGCGTGTCGTGCAGCGGTTTGAGCGGGGCGGCACGGGAATCACGGAGGCGATGGCGGCGATCCGCCCCTCGGGAGACGGCGCGGCGTTTTACGATGCGCTGGCCGAAGCCGTCGGCCTGCTGGCGCCGCGCCTGCGCGGACGGCGCGGCGTGATTCTGCACATCGGGGAGAAGGTAGACCGGGGCAGCGTGCGCTCGTTCGAACAAGCGGCGAATCTGCTGGAGCGCAACAACATCCTGGTCTACTCGCTCACGTTCTCCCGCATCCGATCCGCCCTTACGGACAAGGAAGCCTGGAAGGACCGCACGGAAGATAGCGAGTTCCGGGAGAAACCCAAGGACGGCATCATGCGCACGCCTCCTGCCGACGCTCCCTATGGGTTTCCCGGACCCCCCGAGCCACACGCCACCGGAGCCGTCGTGATGGGCCAGGGCGCGGCGCCGAATCCGGGGCCTTCGAGCGGCCCCAGTCCCATGGGGGACGCGAATCTGCTCGGCCTCTTTGCGATTTTGCGCGACGCGGCAAGGCGGAACGCGACCAAGGAACTTACGCAGCTCACGG
>JADYZL010000399.1 GCA_020853155.1 Bryobacterales bacterium | reverse complement strand
GGATCCAACTCGGCTTCGCACCCCGGTCCGCACCGGCCGGAACACCGCGAAAATGGATATCGAGCGATTCCGGCTGCTGGATGTAGCTTGCCCAGAAAAGGTTGATGTAGCCGTTAGGGAAACTGGGTTTGCGCGCGGCTGCTTCAATGGTGAGTTGAATCGTGCCATCGGCGAGAAGTTCATAGCGCTGGCAACTCTCTAGGGCATGGAGAAACGTAGGCGTCTGGCAGAGTTCTACCGCATGCGAGTGAATGGAACGCAACTCCATCGGATGCTGCCGCGGTTCAAATTGTTCCCTTCTCTCATGAGGCGAAACCCCGCTCAATATGTGCTCAAAATTGAGGCCGGCATAGTTATCCACGAAGAGATTTCGTGCTTGCCCCTCCCGCCGCAGCAGCGCGAGACCGCTGTAGCCCGCCTTGTGATCCTTGAGCACCTCGTCATCCACCGCGGAGTTATCGACAATCACCGCTTCGATGCCCGCGCGCTTCAGCACCACATAGGGCTTGGCCGGGCGTGTATATCGAATCGACGGGTTGGAGAGGGTCGTCTCCCAGCGCTCCGCTCCGATGGCCGAACAGGAGATCGCCAGAACGCAGAGCACGGCGGCAAAAGCGGAATACGGTTGCATGCCGCCCAGTATACGCCGCGACCGCTCCCGCGTTTACTGCCAGCCGCCTCCGAGCGCCCGGTATAGCTGAACCACGGAATTCAATTCCGCCAGTTGCAACTGCGCGAGCACCAGTTCCCCACTGAAGAGATTGCGCTGCGCATCGAGCACCTGCAGGAAGCTGTCGAGGCCGCCGCGATAGCGCGCATTCGAAAGCCGCGCACTCTCATTCAGCGCCTCCACCAGCAACTCCTGCTGCTTACGCTGTTCCTGCAACCGCCCGTGGGCAATCAGGGAGTCCGAAACCTCGCGAAACGCGTTCTGCACCGTCTTCTGGTAATTCAGCTCCGCCTCGCGCTGCACCGCCTCGCTATAGCGCACGTCGTTGCGGATGCGCCCCGCGTCGAAGATTGGCGCCGTCAGTCCCGGAGAGAAATTCCAGGATCGAGCCGATCCGGTAAACAGCGCGGAAAGCGAGCGGCTTTGGCCGCCCACGTAACTGGAAAGCGAAATCCGCGGGAAGTACTGCGCCTTGGCCACGCCGATCTGCGCATTGGCCGCGATCAGTTGCTGCTCCGCCTGTCGAATGTCGGGGCGACGCTCCAGCAGGCTCGACGGCAACCCCGCCGGGATCGATTGCGGACCGGCGATCTCGCCTAGAGCCTTCCCCCGCTGCACCGTTCCGGGGCTCCCGCCCAGTAGAAGCTGGATCGCATTCTCCTGCTGCTCAATGGCCCGCTCGGTCGCGGCGCGCTGCGACGTGGCGGTATAGAGAAGCGTCTCCGCCTGGCGCACGTCGAGGCCCGTCGCCACGCCATTCGCGCGGCGCAGCTTTGTGAGCCGCAAGCCGTCCTCGGCGACCTTGCGGGTCTTCTCCGCGATCTCCAACTCAAGATCGAGTTCGCGCAGCTTCAGATACGCGAACGTGACGTCCGCCACCAGCGCCGTTTGCACGCCATAGCGCGCATCCTCCGTGGCCAAGTACTGGGCGCGCGCGCCTTCCTTCAGCCTTCGCACCCTACCCCACAAATCGAGTTCCCAACTGAACAGGCCGCCCACATCGGTATAGCTGACGTCCAGGTTCGTGCCCGGCTTCACGAAGATCACCGAGCCCACCGACGAGCCCCGCTGCGCCGTGAACTTCGCGTTCGCATTCACCGTGGGGAACAACCCGGATCGCAAAATCCCATACTGCGCGCGCGCTTGCTCAATGCGCTCCGCGGCCATGCGGATATCGAAGTTTTCCTTGAGCGCCGTCTCCACGAGACTGGTGATCTCCGCATCGTTGAAAAGCGACGGCCAGGGCGTTTCCCCCAACGAACTCGCTTCGGAAGCAACCGGAGCGCCCGCCATCCCCCGATGCGCCGTTGGCGCTTCCACCGCGGGACGCTTATAGTTCGGGCCGATCGCGCAACCCGCGAGCAGTATCGCCGTCAATGGCAGGATGCATCGCGAGACTCTCATGCACTCACCTCCCCCGCGGTATCGCCCGCGGGACTTCGACGGTCGCCCGCCCGCCAGTTCGCGATGCGCTGCATCACCACGGAGAGTACGGGAACCAGAAAGACGCCCAGGAATGTCGCCGCCAGCATGCCAGAGAACACCGTGGTTCCAAGCGCACGCCGCGCGCCCGCTCCCGCTCCTTCGGCCATCAGCAAGGGGGTCACTCCCAGGATAAAGGCAAACGAGGTCATGATGATCGGGCGCAAGCGCAGATGCGCGGCCTCGATCGCCGCATCCACTACGCTCCTCCCTTCGTCATGCTTCAACCGCGCATACTCCACGATCAGAATCGCGTTCTTGGAAGCGAGGCCGATCAGGGTAACGATCCCGATCTGCGTGTAGAGATCGTAGGCATAAGAGCGAAGAAAAACGCCCAGCAGCGCGCCAAAGAGCCCAAGCGGAATCGCAAGCACCACGGCAAACGGAATCACCCAGCTCTCATACTGAGCCGCGAGGAACAGAAAGACGAGCAGCGCGGCGAATCCGAAAATGATGCCTTCCTTCCCTTCGGTGAGCTTTTGCTGGAACACCGTGCCGGTCCATTCGAAGCTGTATCCCGGCGGAAGCATACGCGCCGCCGTGCGCTCCATCGCCGCGATGCCCTGCCCGGAGCTGAAGCCGGGCGTATATTGCCCGATGAGTTTGGCCGCGCGGTAACGGTTGTAGCGGTAAATCACGTCCGGCGCGCTGGTTGGCGAGAGCGAGACCAGCGTCGAGAGCGGCACCATGTCGCCCTGCGAGGAGCGCACATAGAAGCGGTTCACATCGTCCGGCTTGCTGCGATACTCGGGTTCCGCCTGCATGAAGACGCGCCACGTTCGCCCGAAACGGTTGAAGTCGTTCACGTAGAGGCCGCCCAGAAATGTTTGCAGGGAATTGAACACGTCCGTCGTCGGGATTCCCAGCGTCTGGGCCTTCTCGATATCCAGCTTCACCTGATAGCCGGGCGTCGCAACCTGTAGCGTGTTGGCGATGCTCGCGATTGCCGGGTCTTGCGTAGCTGCCGCGGAGAGTTCGTCCGCCAGCGCCGCGAGTTCCTCCACGGAACCGCCCAGCCGGTCTTCCAGCATGAACTCGAAGCCGCCCGAAGTCCCCATGCCGAGAATCGGGGGCAATCCGAATGCGAACGCAAAGGCTTCCTTCACCTGGAAAAGCGAGCCGTTCACGCGGCCGAGGATGGCATTAAATTGCAGATTGTCCGAGGTCCGCTCTTCCCACGGCGCCAGTTCGAGAAACATCGTGGCCACGTTCGGGTTCTGCGTTTGCGAGGTCAGATCGAGCCCGCCGAGAACAGTGGCGTTTCGAATGCCGTCGATCTTCAACATCTGGTCCTGGATCTTGTCCGGTACCGCCTGGGTGCGCGCAAGCGTGCTTCCATCCGGCAGGCGCACCACCATGAAGATCACGCCCTGGTCCTCATCCGGAAGAAAGCCTCCGGGGAGCGCCTTAAACAAGCCACCCGCAAGCAGGAAGAACGCGCCCAAGCCAACCAGGCTGAATGCCATGCGCCGGATGAGCACCTTCACGCCGGCCAGGTAGTGATGGGTCGTCCAGTCGAATACCTGGTTGAAGCGGTCGAAAATCTTCCCGAGCGGCCCTCTACTGTGGCCGTGCGGGCGAAGGATCATCGCGCAAAGCGCGGGGCTCAGCGTGAGCGCGCAGAGAGCGGAAATCAGCACGGAGGCCGAGATGGTCAGCGCGAACTGTTGATAGATCTGTCCGCTGATGCCGCCGATAAACGCTACCGGAATGAAGACCGCGCTCAGCACCAGCGCAATCGCCACCACGGGGCCGGAAACCTCCCGCATCGCCTTGATCGTGGCGTCGCGCGGGCTCATGCCGTTGTCGATGTTATATTGCACCGCCTCGGTCACCACGATGGCGTCGTCCACCACGATGCCGATCGCCAGCACCAGGCCGAACATGCTCGTCATGTTGATCGTGAAACCGAGCACCGGGAAGAGCGCGAAGGTCCCAATAATCGAAACCGGCACCGCCGCAAGCGGAATCAGCGTCGCCCGCCAGTTTTGCAGGAAGACGAACGTCACCAGCAGCACCAGCAGCACCGCCTCCACCAGCGTCGTGATCACTTCCCGAATCGCCGCGCGCACGAACTTGGTGGCATCGTAGCTGATCGTATACTCGATCCCTTCCGAGAACTCCTTCGAGGCTTCCTTCAGGAAGGCGCTTACCCGGTCCGCCGTCTGCACGGCGTTCGCGCCCGGCTGCAGAAACGCGATCAACACCGCCGCGGGCTTCTTCGACAGGTTGTTGAACCCGCCGTAATTCTGTGCGCCCAGTTCCACGCGGCCAAAATCCTTGAGGCGCAACAACGCGCCGTCGTTCTCCGCCCGGACGATGATCTCGCCGAACTGGTCTTCGTTGAGCAGCCGTCCGGACGAGGTTACCGGGTATTGAAACGCGGTTCCCGCCGGCGCCGGGCTCTGCCCAAGGGTTCCCGAGGGGTTCTGCCGGTTCTGCGCCTGCACCGCCGCGCTCACGTCGGTGGCCGTGACGCCGAGCGTCGCCATCCGGTCCGGGTTCACCCATAGCCGCATGCCATAGTCCCGCCCGGCGGCAACGCGCGCGGAGCCCACACCCTCGATACTTCCGACGCGGTCGAGCAGGTTGATGGTGGCGTAGTTCGCGAGGTAAAGCGTATCGTAGCGGTCGTCGTTCGACGTGAGCGCGATCGCAAACAGAAACGCTGACGAAACCTTGTTCACCGTTACGCCCACGCGCTGCACTTCCGGAGGCAACTGCGGCAGCGCCAGGTTCACCTTATTTTGGGTCTGCACCGTGGCGATGTCGATGTTCGTACCGAGTTCGAAAGTCACGTCGATGGTGAGCGTGCCGTTATTCGAACTGCGCGAGAAGAAGTAGAGCATCCCGTCAAGCCCCACAAGCTGCTGCTCAATGGGCTGCGCGACGGTCTTCTCCAAATCCTGCGCGTTGCCGCCCTGGTAGTTCGCGACAATCTGCACCACGGGAGGAACCACCTCCGGATACGTGGCGACGGGCAGCGAGGGAATCGCGGTAAGCCCGAGCACCACGATCACCACGGAGATCACAATGGCGAAGACGGGCCGGTCGATAAAGAAGCTTGCCATCGGTTACTCCGCCCCCGCTTTCGCCGCGCCGCCGGGGTTGGGTTTGGCCGGCGCGGGTTGCGCCGCGAGCGAAGCATCCGCCTGGTAAGGGGACGGAGCTACAACAGCGCCGGGCCGCGCCTTTTGGATTCCTTCCACGATCAATTCGTCACCCGCCTTGAGACCCTGTGTCACCAGAAAATCGGATCCGACGCGCGCCCCGGTGACGATGTTCCGGAGTTGCACCTTCTTCTCCGCGCTCAGCGTCAACACCGTCGATACACCCTGCCGATCCGTCACGGCGATCTGCGGAATCAGAATCGCGTTCGAGCGGTGCTCCACCGGCATTCGGATCCGCCCGAACTGTCCCGGAAGCAGTACGCGCCCGGGGTTTGGGAACGTGGCCTGAAGTTCCAGCGTTCCCGTGCGCGTGTCCACCTGGTTGTTGACATTCTGGATGCGCCCCGGATACGGATGAACGGCGCCGTTGGCCAGCACCAGCGTCAGCGGTACGCTCTTGGTGGGCGATTCCCCGCGGCGCTTGTCGTATTCGAAGTACTCCGCTTCGCTAAGTTGAAAGCGCACCCAGATTACGTCGAGCGGCGCGATCGTCGTGAGCGGTGTCTGCGCCGTGGCTCTCACCAGGCCGCCCACCTGCACCGTGCTATCGCCAATCCGCCCGGCGATCGGCGAGCGAATCGTTGCGTACTCGAGGTTCAGTTCCGCCGTCTTCAGATTCGCTTCATTGGCTTTCACCTGCGCGGCCGTCGTCTCGATCTGCGCCTTATTCGTGAGTTCCGTTTGCTCTACGCCCGCTTCGAGCGCCTTCACGTTAGCCTGGTTCGCGTCGAGAGCGGCAGCGGCGTTATCGAGGTCTTGCCGGGAGGCCGCGTCCTGCGCCACCAGCGGACGCAGCCGTTCCACATCCTGCGTGGCCTTCAGCAGGTTCGCCTTGGCTTGCAATAGATTCGCCTTCGCCTGCAACAAGGACACCTGCCGCACCGCGAACTCCGCGTTCGCGCGGCTCTGCGCGAGGTCCGCCCGCGCCTTCGTGACGGCGGCCTGGTAGGGGCGGAGGTCCATCACGTAGAGCACCTGCCCTTCCTTCACGTCGTCCCCAGCCTCGAACGGGCGTTTCTCCAAGTACCCATCCACCCGGGCGCGGACTTCCACCATATCCCTGGCGAATGTTTGCGCGGCGAATTCCTGCATGACGGTCACGTCCTGCGGCGCCAGACGAATGGTGGAAACCGCGGCAGGCGGCATCCCGCCGGGGCCTGCCGCCTGCCCTGCCGAACTGCACCCCTGGAGCGCCAAGTAAAATGCCGATAGCATTGCCGCTATCGAAACACGAAGGAGCCATTTTCGATGAATCATTGATTAATCCTGGGGAAGATCGCCCTGCCGGGAACCCGGCCATCGGTAGCTTTCGCGGCAACGGAATCCCAACCGGCCGCGAAGAAAATCCCATGCGTATCGGTGATCCCACGCCTATCGGAGATCGGGAAAATGCCGGGGTATCCGCTGGATATGCCGGGCGCGAAAGCACGGCGCTCCCGTTGTGGAGCCCTGCTGCGCGGTCCCGTTACTCTCATCCCAGCCCACTCTCATTTGTAGATTGCGGCAACCATGCCATCGCTTCGTAAACTTCGCTCCTTGGAGCGCAATTCACTGCGGCCTATCGTGTCGCCGATCCCACAAATCCCCTTTTTTCATGATGCCACAGTTCAAATTGCAAGCTGCCGCACCCGG
>JADYZL010000398.1 GCA_020853155.1 Bryobacterales bacterium | reverse complement strand
CTTCCGGACGGTGTTGGATGCGCTGCGGATTCCCGTGCATTGCGTCGATAATGATCTGAGGATTATCTATTGGAACGAGGCGGCCGCCCGGCAAACCGGATATGAGCCCGGCGATGTGCTTTGGAAGGTGTTCAACCAGGAGATTCTGGAAGCGACTGACTTGGTGGATCGGCCCATCCTCCCGGCGCAGTGTCCTCTGCGTACAGCCATTTCGACTGGGCAGCCATCGTCGCTTGAGCTTCATATCCGCCGCAAGGATGGCTTGCGCATCCCTTTTTGCATGCAGGCATCGCCGTTGCGCGATGACAGCGGAGACGTCATTGGCGCGGTTGCCAGTTGGGCGGATATCCGCAATAACATCGATTACCTTCAGGATCAGGCAGATGTCCTGCGGCGGCTCAAGCAATTGGAAAATGCCGCCTACAACGACCTGCTGACCGGTCTGCCGAATCGCCGGGCAGCGGAAGGGCGCCTCGCCCAGGCGATCAAGCGGTTCGAGGAAGAAGACGCCAAGTTCGGACTATTGCTTTTCGATATCGATAACTTCAAGCAGATCAACGATCAGCTCGGGCATCCGGTAGGCGATTTCGCCCTTCGCGGCGTGGCGACGGTGCTTCGGAGTGCGCTCAGAGGCAATGACATGCTGTTCCGCTGGGGAGGCGACGAGTTTCTGGCGATCGTCACCGCGGACGATTTCCTCCAACTCGAAGTTTGCGCGGAACGATGCCGCATGCGGGTGCAGGAGAACCGCTGGACAGAAGTAGAGAGTTGCCCGGCCATTACCGTCTCCGCCGGGGGCACTCTCGCGAACCTCACCGACAACATCAACAGCCTCCTTCAGCGCGCCGACGATCAGCTTTTTCAGGCAAAGGCATCGGGCCGGAATCGCATCCACGTCGCGCATTGAGCACAGCGCCTTGCGCTGACTCCCGATGTTTCTCCGCAATTCATTTCGGCATGGGGTTTCGCCGCGCTACGCTACGAGAATGATTACCTACCAAGTGGCGACGAACGGCTTTGCGTTCGAGCTTGATGCGATCCTCGATCTATATCGCGATTCCACGTTGGGCGAGCGGCGCCCGATCGACGATCGCGCCCGATGGGATTCAGTCCTTCGGAACTCGAACCTCGTTGTCACCGCCTACGATGGCGATCTGCTCGTGGGCATCTCGCGCTGCGTGACCGACTTCGCTTACGCTACCTATCTATCGGACCTGGCCGTGCGGCTCTCCTACCAGCGGCGGGGCATCGGCAAAGAACTCATCCGGCGCACCCAGGAGGCGTGCCCGCTGGCGACGGTCATTCTCCTCTCCGCGCCCAAGGCGACGGAGTACTATCCGCACGTCGGGATGAAGCAGCACCCCTCCGCGTGGACCCTCGCGAACACGGAGCGCATCCGCTAACCCGTGCCCCGCCCCCCTCGGGAGATACTGAAGGCTATGGCAGGGAAGCGAGAGAAATGGGCGCTGGTGACGGGCGCCTCCAGCGGCATCGGCAGCGAGTTCGCGCGATTGCTTGCAGCACGCGGGTACGCGGTGGCGTTGAGCGCGCGGCGGAAGGACCGGTTGGAGACCCTCGCGGCCGAATTGCACCGGGAGCATGGCGTGCGGACCCTGGCCATTGCGCTCGATCTGGCGGAACCAGCGGCAGCCGCCGATCTATATGAAGAAGTCGCGCGCAACGGCATCGAACTCGAAGTTCTGGTGAACAATGCGGGCTTCGGGCATTGGGGCAAGTTCGCGGAAAGCCCTTGGGAGCGCGAGCGGGAGATGATCGAACTGAACGTTCGCGCGCTCGTGGAACTCACGAAGCGCTTTCTGCCCGGCATGGTGGAGCGACGCAGCGGCCGTGTACTCAACGTCGCCTCGACGGCAGCCTTTCAGCCGGGTCCGCTGATGGCGGTCTATTTCGCGACAAAAGCCTTCGTTCTCTCCTTCTCAGAGGCGGTCAACGAAGAGTTGCGGGGCACAGGCGTGAATGTGACGACACTCTGCCCGGGCCCGACGCAATCCGAGTTCTTCGTGAAAGCGGAGGCGCAGGAGAAGCAACTCGGCAAGGGGAAGCTGCCGGACGCCCGGCAGGTGGCGGCACTCGGGATCGACGCGCTCTTCGCGGGCAAGCACACCGTGGTGCATGGAGCCCGGAATCGCATCCTTGCGGCACTCGGGCGGATTGCCCCTCGAAGCACCGTGATCGCCGGGACGCGGAAGGTGCTGGAGCGCTGATGCGAGCGGCCCTCGCCGTTGCGCTCCTGCTGTTATGCGCCATCGGATGCGCGCGCCGGGGCGCCTCCGCCCCGCCCACCGAACGTCAGCGCCAGATTGCGCGGCTGCAGGAGTTTTCTCAGGAGAAGGGGATGCCCCGCACGGGAAACTTCCGCCGTGCGGACGCTCGCAAGGCCGCCTACTACCTATGCTATTCGACCGGGAAATGGGAACTCCCCGAGGATTACAACCACCTCCGCTACAAGGAGAGCGATGAGCGCGGCTGCCGGATCGACGAAGCCAAGTTCGACGTCTATTTCCATCGCGTGGAAGCGGTCGCCATGGTCAACACGCCCGTGACGCAAACGCTCGAAGAGGCGAGCGATGAGCGCGCGCTGATGGTGGCGGCGCACGAGGAAGTCCACGAAGATCCGCAACTCCAACGATTCCCGCGAGAGGTAGCCGAATCCGCAACGACGCTGCTAGGCATCCTCACCGCGGCCGAATTCGCCATGCGCGACGGCGATACCGCCACGGCCACGCACCTCTCCGAGGATGCGCGCACGTTCGATCGCAAGGCGAAGGCCGTGAATGCGCTCCACGCCGAGCTTCGGGCTCTCTATGCCGACCATCGCGCGGGAAAGCGCAACCGTGCGGAGACCGTGGTAGAGAAGGCACGGCTCTTCGCGGAGCACGCCGCCGCATGCAAGTCGTTCGGCAACGCGCACAGCATCAACCCGTGTCTGCCCGCATTCAATAACGCCGGGCTCGCCTTCGACCACACGTACACACGGATGTACCCCTTGCTCTACGCGCTCTTTGAGGCCAACCACTCGAACCTCGACCTGTTTCTCACCGCCCTTCGCGGATTGGGCGAGAAACTGGCGCTGCAAGGTCCGCCAGGGCGGCGGATCGCCGAGGTCGAGCGACAGATTCGTGATGCGACCGGCACCGGCGCCGCGGGCCGCTCCGGAGGCATACCGTAGCGGGAACCGCCTCTGATACAGTCAAAGAATTGGAGTGCCTGCCGGCGATGATGCTTGCTTTCCTTCTTGCTACCGCGTCGATCTTCTCGCTGAACGATTGCGTTCCAGCCCGCTGGCCGTCGAGCGCGGCGCAATCTCTCTCCTTGCTGAAGAACTCCCCCGTCAACTGCCTGATCGTCGAACCCGCGGCGTGGAGCCCGGTGTTCGTGAATGCGGCTCATGAGCGCAAGGTGCGGCTGCTCGCCGATCTCTCCAATACCCCCGGTGACGCAGCCAAGGCACTCGCCGCGAACGTGGACGCCCTCTATCTGGAAGGGAACTTTCCGGAAGAGGTGGTTTCCAAGGCGCGCGCCCTGGCAGCGCAAGCGGGCAAGCCCTTCGCTTGGCTGCCGGACCGCATGCACATGCCCATCCACAAGACCGGACGGGACGCCCCCATGGTGCTCGGTAGCTATCAGGGTTTGTGGCCGGGTGTGAAGCTCGGCCATGAGGGGGAGGCGGAAGCCGCACCCTCCGGCCCGCCCTGGATTGAGACCAATTCCGGCTTCTTGCGCTTCGCGAGGACGGAGGCGCCCGCCGGAGTTCCCGTCTGGATCGCCAACCGCCCGCCCGAAGACCGCGCCGTGACCATGGAGCGGTATCTGCAATCGATCGGTGATGCCGCGATGGCGGGCGCACATTGGGTTGTATCCTTCGATGCTGCGTTCGCCAAGCGCTTGCTTGCCGGCGAAGCCGATGCGTTGGCCACGTGGGAGCGCATCAACCGCGTCCTCCGCTTTTACCGGCAACACCGGGATCTAACGGAGCTGCCCGATTACAGCAAACTGGCGATTGTGCAGGATGTGGAATCCGGCGCTTTGGTTTCGGGCAGCGTGCTTGACATGGTGAGTTCAAAGCACGTTCCGGCCTTCGTGGTGCCCCCGGCGAGCCTAGGCGCGGTGGCAATCCCCCAATTGAAGCTGATGCTGAACATAGACCCTCAGGCTTTGACGGATGAGCAGAAAGCAACCTTGCGGCAGGAGGCGCGCAAGGGCGTGATGCTGATCAATGGCCCACCGCAGTGGAAGCTCGCGCTGCCACCGCCAAGCGAAGTGACTTTCACCGATGACCAGATCAAGCAGCTTGATGAAGTCTGGAGCGAGATCAACCGCACGCTGGGCCGCGATAATTTCGCGGTGCGCGTCTTCGGCGCCCCGGCCATGCTTTCCAATCTGAAAGCGGCGCCGGACGGCGGCAAGCTGGTGCTGCAGCTTGTGAATTATTCGGATTACCCGGTGGAGGCGATCACCGTTCACGCGCTCGGCAAGTTCGCGAAAGCGACGCTTCTGGTTCCCGAGGGGACAGCGGAGGTAGAGTTGTTCGATTTTGAAGATGGCTCCGGCGCCGACCTCAGCAAGGTGAACGACGTGGCGATTTTGGTTCTCGAAAAATCCGCCGGTTCAAGCACGGCGAAAACGGAATAGGCCGTCCTTGATTGCGAGGCCGCGAACGTCGATCTGCTTCACGTCGGCGGCGCCCAGCCCGAGTTGTTCCGCGAGCAGGAATTGGTTGTCGCAAATGGAAAACGCGCCGGTGCGATGGGCTGCCCGGGCGTCGTAACCCATCAGAGCGGTGGCGACCGCATCGGTATTCACCGCGTTTGTCCCCAGAATCAGCAAGCCCGGCTTCACCAGGTCGAGATTGCTGATCCAGGGTCCCTCTCCTCCGCGCATCGTCTCCACGCCGTCGATAAAAGAGAGCCCGATCGGCAAAGCCGCATTCAGTTCCGCCACGATGCGGGGCATGCGGTAATTCTGGCTTCGATCGCCGGCTGTGTTGATTTCCTGCGGCGCGCTTTTCGAAGGCTGCCGCGAGCCGTTGTGGCACACCGCGTCGCGCCCGGTGGCCGGCTTCTCATTCGGCTCATCGATGCCCGCGTCGTTGCCATAGATCGAGGCGGGCGTACAGCCGAAGATGTTCTTCATGGAAAGAGTGACGCCGGTCGTAGCATGGTCCTTGAGCTTCGCCATCGAAACCAGCACGTCGGTTTCGGCGTACACCGGATGCAGGTCGTACCCTGGGAAAATGAATGCCTTGCCGGGCACCTTGAATCGCGCATAACGGCGGGCGCCGCTGACGGGGTTGGGATTCGCCAACGCATTCGTATTCACGAACTCCACCTTGGAAGTCACGCGCTGGAGCGAGCGCACGTTCCAACCGGATTCGAGCAGATACTCTTCAAGCGGCCCGCCGGTGCCCCAGCAGCTCTCGACGAAGCGAATCCGGGTAGCGCCCGCCTCCGCAAGGAGCGTCGCGAGAACCGCTGCCGTGCGCGGATGGGTGTAGTGCGTGTTGCCGAGGGGGCGCCCTCGAAAACGCAGCGCGGGGCTCCCTGTGAGGTTGAGCTTGATTGAGACGGTCTTGCCTTTGACGATGGGCGCGAGACCGCCGATCTGGTCCGCCATGGTGCGCAGAATCGTGGGCAGATTTCCGTCATAGGCGGGGCAACGCGCCACGGCCACGGGCGTGCTCGGCAAGCGCTTTCCACTGGCGCCCCAAGCCGTTGACTCGAAAGGCCCCAATACACTGGAGACGGCGCCCGCGCCGAGAACCCGCAACAGCCTGCGCCGGGAGCAAGGGGTAATACGATTCGTGGTTGAATTCCCCATCTGTCTAGAAGTGTAGACGATCCGGTTGATCGGATGCATGGTGTCGTCATCTGCCCGCGGCAAACGGAACGCGGCCTCGAACCATGTTTGGTTCGCTCGTGGTGGAGCTAAGCCATGGAGAATGCGGGGACGCAGAACTCCGTGGTATCGCTGACCGCGCCGTGGTGGACGGTTTCCGAAGGCGAAGCGGAATTACGATGCCGTGGAGCTTCGTCTGGACAAGCGATTCTCGGAAAGATACCTGTTCGCGGCCAGTTATACCTGGAGCCGCCAATACGGCAACTATTCAGGGCTGGCGAGTTCCGATGAAATTACCGTCGATAGCAGTGGCAACGCCAACGGACGGGTTAGCCCGAACGTCAATCGCTACTACGACCTCCCGTGGATTTACTACACGGAGAAAGGCAAGCTCGCGGAAGGCCGCCTAGCGACGGACCGTCCGCACACGTTCAAGTTCTTCGGAGGCTATAGCTTACCGAGCAAGCTCGGCCTCACGACGCTCTCCCCGAACTTCCTGATCTACTCGGGGACGCCCCTCACGTCTGAGATCGAGGCCGTTTCCACGACGCCCGTTGCCCCCTACGGCCGCGGCGATCTTGGCAGGACCCCGGTGTGCCTTAACACGGACTTCAATATCATGCACGACTTCAAAGGTTTTGGGGCCAATGAGAACATGAAGGTCCGTTTCGAGTTCACCGTGTTCAACGTGTTCAACGGCCACGCTGCGATGGGGGTGGATTCGGACATGAAGAATGCCAACGACGGCCAGTTGCAGTTCGACCACGATGCCGATATTTTCAAGGGCTTCAATGCGCGCCAGTTGATGCTGGAACAGGGCGTGCGAATGAACCCGTCCTACCGGTATCCAAACGCTTTCCAGAATCCGCGGTCGGCGCGGCTTCAACTGTCATTCATCTTCTAAGCGCAGGAAGAGCCACCAACCAACCCAACGCCCCGCCGGCGAGCCTTCGCAGGCGGGGCGTTGGCTTTTGTGCAAGCCGCGTGAGAGCCCAATCCGTCCGCTAGGTTTCCGGTGAAAGAGGACGGATTCTCCATTCGGACAATTCGTTTCCGGAAGTGCGGCGAACGCTTGAACCGATACCGGGTTCGTTGTAAAGTCCCCCTAAGGAGGACGATATCGAGTGCGACTTTCTCGCAGCCTTTTCCTCGTCCTGGCTGCCGTTGGCATTCTCGCCGTGCATGCGGAGATAACCGGTACGCTAGCCCCCGTTTCCCAGGAGAACGTTCTCGAACTGTTGCCCACGGGTCTCCGCGCCGCGGAACACCGTGTGCTTGATGCCGCCGTCGCCGGCGACAATACCTACTTTCTCGTCGGGTTACCCTACCCGCGATCCGGCAGCGCCGGCGTGCTTCTTCGGGTGGGGAGCGACGGCTCCCATGATGCAAAGCTCCTGCCCCCAGGGGAAGTGCGAAGCCTCGGTGTCGATGCGG
>JADYZL010000397.1 GCA_020853155.1 Bryobacterales bacterium | reverse complement strand
TGTAGAGATTGTTGAGGATGACCTCGGCGTTCTCGCCGCGCTTCAGTTCGAAGACGAAGCGCATCCCCTTGCGGTCGCTTTCGTCGCGGATCTAGCTGATGCCTTCGAGCTTCTTCTCATTCACCAGGGCGGCGGCGGCCTCAATCAACCGCGCCTTGTTCACCTGGTAGGGGATCTCCGTTACGACGATGGCCTGGCGGTCTTTCCCGATGTCTTCGAAGTGCGTCTTGGCGCGCATGCGGATGATGCCGCGCCCGGTATTGAACGCATCCCAGATGCCGGAGCGCCCCAGGATGTACGCGCCGGTGGGGAAATCCGGCCCGGGCACGAGCTTCAGGACCTCCGTGATCGGGAGGTTGGGATCTCGAATCAGCGCAACGGTAGCATTCACGATCTCCGACAAATTGTGCGGAGGGATCTTCGTGGCCATGCCGACGGCGATGCCCTCCGAACCGTTCACCAGCAGGTTCGGAACCCGCGTGGGAAGCACTTCGGGCTCGGTCTCGCTATCGTCGTAGTTGGAGCGGAAATCGACGGTTTCCTTATCGATATCGTCGAGCAGGCTGGCCGAAATGCGGGCAAGCCGGGCCTCGGTATACCGCATCGCCGCGGGTGGGTCGCCATCCACGCTGCCGAAATTCCCCTGGCCGTCAATGAGCGGGTAACGCATGGAGAAGGGCTGCGCCATGCGCACGAGGGAATCGTAGACCGCGCTATCGCCGTGGGGGTGGAACTTGCCGAGCACCTCGCCGACGATCTTGGCGCACTTGCGGGTGGGCCGGTTGTAGTTGAGGCCCATCTCGCTCATCCCATAGAGGATGCGGCGGTGAACGGGCTTCAGCCCATCGCGGACGTCGGGTAGCGCGCGCCCAATGATCACGCTCATGGCGTAATCGAGGTAGCTCTTGCGCATCTCGTCTTCGATGTTAATCGGGACGCTCAACGTGCCGGCGCCGGGGCCCAGCGGCAGCCGGCCGTCATCGCCTCCATCGGGTTGTTCGGGTGTTTCCGGTAGATCCTGATCCGCCAAGCCAAGCCTCCTTCGATGTCCGCAAGCGCCTCTGGACGATCCTCCAGCGGGCTTCCTGCCGCATCTTCCAGTTTAACATAACATGTTGAATCTGCTGGACTTCACCTGTAATCCACTGATTCCGAAGCGCATTTTCCGAAGGAAAGGAATCTCGCGGCCGGTCGCGAATGAAGATCAAACAAAATCGGAAAGGATTGTTCGAAGAGCCGCGATCCTCTTGGCGGGAGCGCAAAACGAGGATAAGATCAGGCCATGCCATTCACCGAGGCTTGCTGGACGCGCCGGGAAGTGATGCGGTTCCTGGCTGTAACCGGCGTGCTGCCGGTGGCTGCGCGGCCAGCCGGCGCTTGTGACGGCGAGAAGCTGCTGCTGCTGAACTCGTGCGACCCCGTGGGGGTGAAGCAACTCGCCGAAGCCGGCAACCAGGCGATCGAGGCCGAGTTCGCGCGTCTTCGCAAGGACGCCGGCGCGTGGCTCTCCCAAGGCCCTTGGAGCGTGACGAGTGTCCGTCCGGAGAATACGCCCGCCGGGCCGAACGATTTTTTCAGCGAGGGGCCTTACTGGTGGCCGGACCCCGCCAACCCCAACGCGCCCTACGTGCGCCGCGACGGCGAAGTGAATCCGCAGCGGTTCACGCGGAACGACGCCGATCTCGGCAAGTTGTGCAACGCCGTGCTGTGTCTGGCGACCGCCGCCCACCTGCTTTCCGGGGAGCCCGAGGCCGAGCGCTACGGGCAGCATGCCTGGAATCTGGTGCGCGTCTGGTTTGCCGATGCGAAGACGCGGATGAACCCCAATCTGGAATTCGGGCAGGCGGTGCGCGGTCGCGTCTGGGGGCGCGGCATCGGGCTGATCGATACCGTGCCCATGATTTACCTCGTGCAAGGCGTGATGCTGCTCGGCGTGCTGCCCGGTAAGGATACCTCCACCGAGCGGGAGTTCCGCGCCTGGCTGCGGGACTTCCTGCGCTGGATGCTCACGAGCGAGAAAGGCGTGGATGAGCGGGACCAGGGCAACAACCATTCCACCTGGTGGGCGGCGCAAGTGGCCGCCTACGCCACTTACCTGAAAGACGACCGGGCGCTGCTCGAAGCATGGAAGCTCTACTTCGAGAAGCTCGTGCCGGGACAACTCCTTCCCGATGGAAGCGCCCCGAAAGAGGAAGAGCGCACGCGCTCGTTGAGCTATTCCGCGATGAATCTGGACGGGCTCGCGCTGCTTTGCAGGATGGGGCAATTCTGGGAGATGGAGTTATGGGAATACGAAGCGGCGAATGGGGCCTCCGTGGCGAAATCCATCGCGTATCTGATGCCCTTCCTCGAAGACCCCGCGAAGTGGAAGAAGCAACAAATTACACCCCTTGACCGGTCGCGGACGATCTTTCCCGCCCTCGCGGGCTGGGGCCTGGCGAAACCGGAGTATCTTGACGCACAGCGGAGACTCGGTTGTGAGGGCCGCGAGTTCAGCCGGTGGGTGAGGCTGCTGCTCGCCTTGCCCGCAAGCGGCTGACTTTCGCGAGGGCGGCGCGCCGGTCTCATGCCCGCTATCTCTTCCCCGGCCCGCTGAAGTACGATGGTGAGCGATTCGCACTCCCAGGAGGTTCCGTGCTGCAACTTGGATTTGTTACCGCAATTCTCCCCGATCTTTCTCTCGCCGAAGTGGCCGCATTCGCTAAGGAGTGCGGTTACGCCGCCATCGAAGTGATGTGCTGGCCCCCGGGCAAAGCCGAACGCCGCTATGCGGGTGTGACCCATATCGATGTGGTCGATTTCAGCAAGGACAACGTGAAGCGCGTGCGGGATACCGTGGGTGCGGCGGGGGTCTCGATCAGCGGCCTCGGCTATTACCCCAACCCGCTGGTGGCGGATCAAAGCGAAGCACAGGTCTACATCGACCATATCCGCAAGCTCATTGAGGCCGCGAAGCTGCTGGGCGTCCCGGTGGTGAACAGCTTCATCGGGCGCGACCCCGTGAAAAGCGTCGATGAGAACTGGCCGCGCTTCCTCGAAGTCTGGCGGCCGCTGATTGCGTATGCCGGCGACCACGGCATCAAGATTGGAATCGAGAATTGCCCGATGAGCTTCACGCGCGACGAGTGGCCCGGCGGCAAGAACCTCGCCTATTCGCCCGCGATCTGGCGGCGGATGTTCAACGACATCCCCAGTGAGAATTTCGGCTTGAATTTCGACCCCTCCCACTTCATCTTCCAGCAGATGGATTACACGCGGGCCATGCGCGAATTCGCCCCCCGTATTCATCATGTCCACGCCAAGGATGTGCGCGTGGACCGGGAGCGGCTCGACGAGGTGGGTATCCTCGCCTATCCATCGCAATACCACACGCCCAAGCTTCCCGGCATGGGCGATGTGAACTGGGGCAAGTTTTTCTCTACCCTCACCGAAACCGGCTACAAGGGAGCGGTGTGCGTGGAGGTGGAAGACCGCGCGTTTGAAGGCTCGCTCGAGAACCGCAAGAATTCGCTGCGGCAGAGCCACAATTATCTGAAGCAATTCGTCCCCTAGACGGGGGCGCCGCGGGAAGGATCCGCCATGGACTTTACTTACGAAGCCATCGCAAAGACGATCGACCACTCTCTGCTCAACCCCACGCTCACGTGGACCGATTTGGAGCGGGGCTGCCACCTTGCGCGCGATTACCAGGTGGCGAGCGTTTGCATTATGCCCTTCGCGGTAAAGCACTGCGCCGAAATCCTCAAAGGAAGCGGCGTGAAGACGGGCACGACGATTGGCTTTCCGCATGGGGGGCACACGACGGAGACGAAGCTCGCGGAGGCCATGGCCGCGATCGACGATGGCGGCGAAGAACTCGACATGGTGATCAACATCAGCAAGGCGCTGAGCGGGGATTGGGCGTATGTGCGCCACGACATCCACCACCTGACGCACGCCATCCACGCACGCGGCGCGAAGCTGAAGGTGATCTTCGAGAATTGCTATCTCAACGACCACCAGAAGATCGCCCTATGCGAGATCTGCGGCGAGATCGGCGTGGATTGGGTGAAGACTTCCACGGGCTACGGCAGCGGCGGCGCCACGGACGAAGACCTCATCCTGATGCGGAAGCACTCACCCGCAAAGGTGCAGGTGAAGGCGGCGGGAGGGGTGCGCACGCTCGACCGGCTGCTCGAAGTGCGCGCGCTCGGCGCCACGCGCTGTGGAGCCACGCAGACGGTGGCGATCCTCGAAGAGGCGAAGCACCGCCTCGGGATGGCGGCGGCGCCGGAATCGCCGGCGAAAGAGCGCTCCACCGGACTCTACTAACCCACGCATGCCCGCTCAGATCGAATAGTCTTCTTCGAAGATCTGCATCTCCTTGAGCGCGACGTAGACCTCTTCATTCACCGCCAGCTTCAATTCGCGCAGACGCTCGTGTGTCATCTCGGCCAGAATGGGGTCGCCCGCTTCACTGGTGAGTTCCACCTTCACTACGGGCCCGGCGGCCAGAATCCGCTCGACCTTGGCTCTGGTGGTGGTGCGTGCAGCTTCCGTGCGGTGGATATCGAGTTGGAAGGGTCTCGCATAGACGCACGCCTCCGGCGCTCCGGGGGCCGCATCCACCACAAACTGGTCCCCATCCATTCGCCCGTGGAACAGGTTCACGTGGCCGAGGAAGTCCATGACAAACTGCGACGCGGGGCGGTGGAACACATCCTCCGGCGTGCCGACCTGCACGATGCGCGAGTGATTCATGAGGACGATGCGGTCGGCTACTTCGAGCGCCTCCTCCTGGTCATGCGTGACGAGTATCGTGGTGACGTGAAGCTCGTCGTGCAGGCGGCGCAGCCAGCGCCGGAGGTCCTGCCGGACCTTCGCGTCCAGGGCGCCGAAGGGCTCGTCGAGCAAGAGCACTTTGGGTTCGATCGCCAGCGCGCGGGCAAGCGCGACCCGCTGCCGCTGCCCACCGGAAAGCTGGCTCGGGAAGCGATTGGCGAGGCCCTCCAGTTGGATCAACTGGAGCAGGCGGGTGACGCGCTCCCGGATCTCTTCCTTGGGAGGGCGTTCGGCGCGCGGACGCACGGTGAGGCCAAAGGCGATGTTGTCGTAGACCGTCATGTGACGGAAGAGCGCGTAGTGCTGGAAGACAAAGCCCACGCGCCGCTGGCGGAGATCGCCCGCGAGGATGTCATCGCCATTGACGAGAACGGCGGAATCGGGATGAGGATCCGGGATCTCGAGACCCGCGATCACACGTAACAGCGTCGTCTTCCCCGAACCGGAAGGCCCCAAGAGCGCCACCAGTTCCCCGCCCCCGATGCTGACGGAAACGTCGTCGAGAGCGGTGAAATTCTGGAAACTCTTCCGGACGTGACGCACCTCAATGCTCACGGTTTTGCCTCCTCCATCGATGCGCCTCGCTCGCGCCCGATCCGCCATTCCAGCCAGCTCTTCAACAGGATCGTCAAGAGCGCGGAGAGAGTGAGCAGGCTCGCGACCGCGAAGGCAGCCGAAAAATTGTACTCGTTGTAGAGAATCTCCACGTGCAGCGGAATCGTATTCGTGCGTCCGCGGATATGGCCGGAAACGACGCTCACCGCGCCGAACTCGCCCAGCGCCCGCGCCGTCGAAAGCACCACGCCATAGAGCAGACCCCAGCGGATGTTGGGCAGCGTGATGCGCAGGAACAACTGCCAGCGGTTGGCCCCCAGCAGCACCGCCGCTTCCTCTTCCTCCGCGCCCTGCTGCTGCATGAGCGGAATCAGTTCGCGGGCCACGAAGGGGAACGTGACGAACAGTGTGGCAAGCAGGATGCCGGGAACCGCGAAGATGATGTCGATGTCCAGGCCGCTCAGGAAGGGGCCGAGGAAGCCCTGCATCCCGAAGAGCAGCACCAGCATCAGGCCCGCCACCACGGGAGAGATACTGAACGGGAGATCGATCAACGAGAGCAGCAGGCTCTTGCCGCGGAAGGAAAAACGGGCGATGGCCCAGGCTGCCATCAAGCCGAACAGGACGTTCATCGGCACGGCCACGAGCGTGACGAAAAGCGAGAGGCGGATGGCGGCGAGCGCGGCCGGATCGACCAGGCTTTGCAGATAGACGCCCGCACCGCGCCGGAACGCTTCCGTGAAGACCGCAAGCAGCGGAATGCCCAGAAAGCAGGCAAGAAAGGCGAGCGTGATGGAGATCAGCAGCAGCCGCAGCCAGGCCGGCTCCGTGCGCTGCGCGGCAAGGGCGTCGAGGCCTCCCTGGTGGAGAGCGGTGCTCATACCGCGCCTCCCCAGCGCCGCAGCCAGCGGTTCTGGATCAGGTTGATCGCCAGCAGCAGCGCGAACGAGGCGGCCAGCAGCACGCAGCCGATCGCCGTCGCGCCCGCATAATCGAACTGTTCCAGTTTCGTCACGATCAACAGCGAGGCAATCTCCGTGCGGAAAGGCATGTTGCCCGCGATGAAAACGACGGAGCCGTACTCGCCCAGCCCCCTGGCGAAGGACATCGTGAAGCCAGTGAGGATGGCGGGCATCACTTGTGGGAAGAGCACCCGGAGCACCGTCTGCCAGCGGGACGCGCCGAGAATCGCCGCCGCGTCTTCCACGGCGGGATCCAGTTCTTCAAACGCCGGCTGCACGGAGCGCACCACGAACGGCAATCCGATAAACAGCAGCGCCACCGTAATGCCGAGGGGCGTGAACGCAACCTCGATGCCCAGGGGATGCAGCCATTGGCCGATCCAGCCGGATTTCGAATAGACGGCGGTCAGCGCGATTCCGGAAACGGCGGTGGGGAGCGCAAAGGGCAAATCCACCATCGCATCGACGATGCTCCGGCCCGGAAAGGAATAGCGCACCAGGCACCAGGCAACTAGCGTTCCGAAGACCGCATTGGCGATGGCGGCACAGAGCGCGGTGACGAACGTCACCTGATAGGAGGCGATGGCTCGCGGGCTGGTGGCGGCCTGCCAAAGTGTCTCAAAAGGAAACGAGACGGCCTTCAGGATGAGCGCGCCCACGGGAATGAGCACGATCAGGCTCAAGTAGAAAACGGTGTAGCCGAGAGTGAGGCCAAAACCGGGGAGGACTCGCGTGGCATGCTTCATGGCTAGCTTCGGGCGGGCGCCTCCGGCTGGTAGATCCGGTCGAACGTGCCGCCGTCGGCGAAATGCCGCCGGTGCGCCTCGGCCCAGCCCCCAAAGTCGCGGTCCACGGTGAGCATCTCCACCGGCGGGAATGCGGCATCCACGCCGGATACGGAAGGGCGGAAGAATTGCGATGCGGCCACGGACTGGATCTCCGGGCGGTAGAGAAATTCGAGATAAGCCTGCGCCAACGCGGACGTGCCGTTCCGCCGGGCGACCTCATCCACGAGGGCGACGGGCGGTTCGGCCAGAATGCTGCGCGGCGGCATGACGATTTCGAAGCCATCGTCCGGGAACTGGCGTAGAGCCAAATGAGCTTCTGCCTCCCAGGCGACAAGCACATCGCCCATCTTCCGCTGGGCGAACGTAGTGGTAGCGGCGCGCGCGCCGGAATCGAGCAGCGGCGCGTTCCGGTAAAGCCGCGCGACAAAGTTCGCCGTCTCGCGCGGGTTTCCGCCGGAGTGCTTTTCCGCGAAGCCCCACGCGGCAAGATAATTCCAGCGCGCGCCGCCGGAAGTTTTCGGATTCGGCGTGATGACCGAAACGCCGCCGCGGGTGAGATCCGGCCAATTCTGAATGGCTTGCGGATTACCCTTCCGCACCAGGAAGACGATGGTGGAAGTAAACGGGCAACTGTTGTTCGGCAGGCGCTTCTGCCAGGTTGCGGGCAGCAGCTTGCCGCGCTCTGCAATCGCATCAATGTCGTATGCTAGCGCCAGTGTGACGACATCGGCGCGCAACCCATCCAGCACCGCCCGCGCTTGCTTGCCGGACCCGCCGTGGGATTGATCGATCGAGAGCCCGCCCCGGCCCCGCTCCGCCCAAGCTTCAAGAAAGCGGTGGTTGATCGCTTCGAAAAGCTCGCGCGTGGGGTCGTAGGATACGTTGAGAAGCGAGCGCGAACGCGCCCCCGCCACGCCGCAACCCGTAGCGCTCAGGCCGGCCAGGGCAACACCGCCCAAGAGGCTCCGGCGGGTTAGAGAAAGTGCGGCCATCTCGAATAGGATAGCATGTTGAT
>JADYZL010000396.1 GCA_020853155.1 Bryobacterales bacterium | reverse complement strand
TTGCGGGCGTTCGAATCCGATTTCGAGTCACTACACTGGAAGGAGCGTAGAATCTAGAGCGGGGGGCTCCCATTCTCAGCGTCACTATTCTGGCAAGCGGAAGCACCGGCAATGCCACCCTGGTTTCCACCAGCCGCGCCCGCGTGCTGTTCGACGCGGGCATCAGCCGCCGCGAACTCTATAAACGCCTGGCCGCGGTATCCATAGATCCCGCGGAAATCACTGCCGTGGTGCTGAGCCACGAGCATAGTGACCACGTCTCGGGCTTGCCGTCCTTGCTCAAACACCAGCAATCGCAACGTGGCGCGCCGCTCCCGCTCTATTGCAACGCCCGCACCCAGGCCTCCCTCGATTGGAAGGAGTTCGCCCCCACCGTGGAACTGGTTGAGCCCGGCGCTTGCTTCCCTGTCGCCGATCTCGAGATCGGCACCTTCACCATCCCCCACGACGCAGCGGACCCGATGGGTTTCGTCGTCCGCGCCGAAGGCCAGCTTCTGGGGCTGCTCACCGATCTTGGCTATGTGCCGGATTCCGTTCGATTTCATCTTGCGGGCGCGAACTTCCTGCTGCTCGAATCCAATCACGATCTGGAGATGCTGAAAGTGGGCCCTTACCCCTGGAGCGTCAAGCAGCGTGTGATGGGCCGCAACGGGCATCTATCGAATGACGTTGCCGCTTCCTACGTGGCAGAGAGCCTCTCCGCGGAACTCCACACCTTGGTGCTCGGTCACCTTTCGGGCAACAACAATCACCCTGCCATCGCGCGCCTCTCCATGGAGAACGCCCTCAACGGGACGAAGCTGAGCCCAAGGCTCGCAGTGGCGGAGCGCGAAGGGCCAGTCCTGCAGTTCGCCTTTTGACCTAGGCGGGAGATCTCTATTTGGTGCAATCACTGAAATAAGATACCCTTGAAAAACCTCCTCCCCAACGCGTTCACACTATGTCCACAGTGACTTTAACCACCCGCCGCGTCCTCCGGAAAGCCGACCTCAGGGAAGCCAACGAACGTCTGATCCTGAATCTCATCCGCCAGACCCCGGACATTTCGCGCTCCGACCTGGTCCGCGTGACCGGCTTTTCCGCCAGTTCCGTCTCCCTGATCGTGAATCGCCTCGTTCGCCGGGGGTGGGTGCGTGAAGACCGCCTGGAATCGAACGCGCAGACGGGCAGGCCCCCGGTGGCCCTGCGTTTGGACGCGGATTCCATGCTGGCGATCGGCGTGGAGATCTCCCGCGAACGGAGCCGCGTGGCGGTTGCGGATCTCCATGGGCGCATTCTGCGGGAGAAGCCGCTCCCTTGGCATCCTTCGGCAAAGGTATTTCTCGGAAGGCTGCGGAGCATGATTCAGGCGGAAGCCGCCGCATGCGGAGAGGGGAAGGTGCTTGGCGTGGGTGTCGCCTTGCAGGGCACCATCCGCCGCGATACGGGCCGCGTCACCGCCGCCGAGGGTCTCGGCTGGTTTGACGTCGATGTGCATGGCGAACTCTCTCGGCGTTCCAGGATCCCCTTCTACTACGACAACAACGCGAAACTCGCCGCCACGGCCGAGCGATGGTACCGCAAGCCCGGCAGCAAGGAGATGAAGGATTACGTCTTCGTCACCGCGCAAGGCGGCCTTGGCACCGGCGTGGTGATTGACGGCCGCATCCTGCATGGGGCGGATGGAGAGGCTTCCGAGTTTGGCCACACCCTGCTCTACGCGGACGGACGGAAGTGCATCTGCGGGAACTGCGGGTGTTGGGAAGAGTATGCGTCGGACCGCGCCCTCGTAAGAATCTATGCGGAGAAAGCCCCTGGCGAATCCACGCCAACCGCCGGGGAGATTATCGATCTGGCTCGCGCGGGCGACAAGCGCGCCCTTGATGCCCTTTCCGAAGTGGCGCGCAATCTCAGCCTGGGCTTCGTGAACCTCATCTACGCCCTGAATCCGGAAGCGATCATCGTGGGAGATTGCCTGGCGAAGGGCTGGGATCTCATGGAGGGCGCCGTCTGGAGCGGCCTCCGGCAGCGTCTCCCGCAACGCTACCTCAGCCGGATCACCCTCGCCCCGGAACAGCTCGGCGGGGATTCCATCCTCATGGGCGCCGTCGCCAATGTCCTTTCCCACTACTTCACCACCTTTGACCATCAGCGGGACAAGCAAGAGAAGGGCGATGTCACGTTCGTGAGCGCCGAATAGCATTCGCCATCGCGAAAACACCACTTTTTCGTTGACTTCCCTTCGCCTAATAAATACACTGAGTGAAATAACAAAGACCAGAGCGCCCCGCTCTAGGATTTGCTTGGAGGTTCCATGAGAGCAAAACTCGCTACTTCGATCTATGCATTGCTGTGCTTGCTCCTTTGCTTGGCTGTGCCGCCGCTATCGGCGCAATCCACGCAGGGCAGCATGGTTGGCTCGGTAACAGACCCTTCGGGCGCAGGCATCGCCGGCGCCGGCGTGCAGGTGATCAACCAGGGCAACGCCTACATCCGTGAAACAAAGACGGACGCGCAGGGAGCCTTCCGGGTCTCCGGTATCGAACCAGGGTTATACCGCGTCGTTGTCACCGCCCAAGGTTTCAACGCGCTGGAACAGAAGGATGTCGATGTGGTGAGCGGCCAGGTGAAACGCGTGGATGCCGCGCTCAAACTCGGGGAAGTCAGCACCACCGTAACGGTCGAAGGCGGCATCTCGCAGATTGAAACCGAGAACGCCACGCTCTCCAACGTCAAGACCGCGCGGGATTTCGCCGAGCAGCCCATGAGCATCTACGGCCGCGCCTGGTCCAACGTGGTTCACATCACGGCCGGTGTTCAGAGTTCAAGCGGCGTCGAGGTGAACGGAGCGCGGGACACCGCGAACAACTTCACCGCCGATGGCATCTCCGTAAACGATATCGTCAGCAGCCGCTTCACGCCCAACGGGTTTTCGGGTGACATCGAGAGCTTTCAGGAAGTGAAAGTGATCACTGCGAATTCCTCCGCTGAGTACGCGCAGGTGGCGCAGTTCTCCGCCGTGAGCAAATCCGGCACCAACGAGGTTCACGGCGGTCTCTATTGGGGCAACTTCAACAATAAGTTCTCCGCCCGAAGCTGGGCGGATTCGGAACGCCCCGCCTTCACCAACCACAACATGTTCGCCGTGAACGGCGGCGGCCCGGTCTTCATCCCGAAGTATTACGATGGCCGCAATAAGACGTTTTGGTACGGCTCCTACAGCGGCGCGCGCTACCGGGTCGGGAACCGGTCCTACCTGATCGTTCCGACAGCCGGGATGCGCACAGGCGATTTCTCCGCGTTTGCCGCGGGGGGGATTACCCTCACGGATCCCGCCAATGGCCAGCGTCCCTTCGTGAACAATACGCTCCCCACCGCGAGACTCAGTTCCATCTCCCAGACGGTTCAAAACCTTCTCTATCCGGAACCGAATCTGCAAGGCGTGGGCGATTTCGGCGTTGATCAGAACTACACTTCGGACCCCGGCTACCAGTTCAACTCCGACGTCTACTCCTTCCGCGGCGATCATCGGATCAGCGAGAACAACTTCCTTTTCGCGCGTGTAGGCATCACAAAAACCAACGGGGATAAAGTAGCCGGTCCGCTCAAGGATGGGTATGGTGACGGCTACCTCGGGAATGTTCCTGGGCGCAGCCTCGTCATCTCCGATACTCACACCTTTACGCCCGCGCTCGTCCACGAACTGAAGCTGGGCTTCAACCGCACCGTTTTCGCCACTACGGATTACAATTTCGGCAAGGATGTCCAATCTCTTCTCGGGATTCAGGGCATCGCCAATCCCGGTAAGGATCCGGGTATCGCCGGGATGCCGGAGTTCTACTTCGACGGCATGATTCCCGTGGCCGCCGGCTCCACCTTGAATCGGTCGGGAAGTGCGCAGAACACCTACCAGATCATCGACAACGTCAGTTGGTTCCGGGGCCGCCACACCATCAAGTTCGGCGTCGATCTCCGGCACATGCAGGTGAACGATAAGCAGCAGCCGCTGAGCGTTCGCGGATCCTACTACTTCGACGACCGGCTCTCCGGGTTGGCCTACGCCAACTTTCTGCTTGGCTATCCCTCGGGTAGCTCTCGCGGCATCGCCCGTCCGGACGCCTACGTCCGCAGCAACACCTATGGATTCTATTGGCAGGATGAAATCCGCCTGCACCCGAAGGCCACCCTCAACGTCGGGCTTCGCTACGACTATCAGACCCCATGGAGAGAGAAGTTCCTCCGGAAGTTCACCTTTGACCCGAGCACCGGCAACATGGTGGTCGCCGGCTCCAGCATGCCCACTGACCTGGTGCCCGCCGTGGCCGCAACCTTGCCGATCGTGACCGCTTCCCAAGCCGGCCTGCCGGAAGAAACGCTCATGCGGGGCGACAAGAACAACTGGAGCCCTCGGGTGGGGCTCGCCATCCGGCCGTTTGGCGACACGACGACGGTGATCCGCGCGGGCATCGGCGCCTACACCCAGATCTGGCCCGGCCTTACTGGAACGGGCGCCACAGGAGGCCCCTGGCAATCGGAGCAGACGTTTGAACTCGAAAATCCGGACTTCGCCAGCATCCGTTTTCCCGCTCCCTTCGCCACCACGTCGGAATTCTCCGGCTTGCAGAGCATCAGCGGCCTCAATTCCAGCTACGCGAATGAACGTACCTACCAGTGGAACTTTTCGGTGGGCCGGCAGTTCTGGGGAACGGCAATCGATATCGGCTACGTCGGAACCAAGTCCCAGAACATTCCGTTTGCGCAGAACTTGAATCTGCTATACCCAAGCACAACCCCTTACAGTTCGTCGCGCCGCCCCTATCCGCGATTCAACAGCGCCACGCTGACCAGCGTCGGAGCTTCCTCCATCTATCACGGATTCACGATCCAGGCGGACCGTCGCGTGGGCCGCTCGATGATCTTCAACCTGAACTACACCTGGGCGAAGTCGCTCTCGGACGTCGATCTTCGCTCCACCAGCCCAAGCGCGCACCAGAACCAGTATCAGCGCTATCTCGAGCGCGCCGACGACGGCAACATCCGCCGTCACCAGTTGCGCTTCAATTATGTCTACCAGCTTCCCATCGGACGCGGCCAGAAGTTGCTTTCCGGCATGAGCACGGTTCCGAACGCCATCCTGGGCGGCTGGGAAGTGGTCGGCATTTCCACCTACTACACCGGTCCACGCCTGAGCCCGGGCTTCTCCGGCTCCGATCCCGCCAACACCAACCAGTTCTCGGGACGGCCGGACCGCATCGGAGATGGCAATCTGGATTCCGGCCAGATGCGCGAACTCATCCGCGCCCGCAAGCCGATCTTTGACCGCAGCGCGTTTGTTCTGCCCGAATCCGGCCGGGGCTACTACGGCAACTCCGCCCGGAACATCCTCACGGGCCCAGGTCTGGTGAACTGGAACGTAGGTATCCATAAGAACTGGATGCTGGCGGCGGAACGCGCCAAGCTCCAGTTCCGCTGGGAGATGTTCAATGCGTTCAACCGGCCGAACTTCGCAAATCCGAGCACGAATATCCAGAGCGGAAGCTTCGGTTTGGTAACCTGGGCTGGCGCGGCCAGATCGATGCTCTTTGGGCTGCGGCTGGATTTCTAATGCGGCGAAGAGATTGGATCGCGGCTTTTGCAGGCACGGCGCCGGTTTGCGCAATTCAAGCGCAAACCGGCGC